>JANQGL010000170.1 GCA_028277325.1 Magnetospira sp. | reverse complement strand
GCGCCGCGCCACCAGGACGAGGAGGCCGTCGTCCGGCCCCACGAACCAATGCCGGTCGGTCTTCAGGACCAGCGGACGGCGCGGCGAGCCCACCCCGGGATCGACCACGCAGACGAACACCGCGTCCGCCGGGCAACTGTCGGCCAGCGCGGCCAGCAGATGCGCCGAGGCGCGCGGATCGAAGGCGGGGGCGTCGGCCATCAGATCGACGACCGGTACCCCCGGCGCCCGGTCGGCCAAGACGGCCTTGACCTGGCCGACATAGGGGCCGGTCGGGCCGAAATCGGTGAACAGCAGCAGCACGGGCGCCGGATCAGGCGCCGGCGGTGCCCAGCATCGCCTTCTGGAGCTTGTCGAACGCCCGATTCTCCAACTGGCGGACCCGCTCGCGGCTGATGCCGTACTGCCTGCCCAGGTCTTCCAGGGTGGCCGGCTCCTCGACCAGGCGCCGCTGCTCCAGGATGTGGCGTTCGCGATCGGGCAGCGTGGCCAGCGCGCGCTGCAGGCTGCCGTGGCGCTGCGACCGTTCCTCGCGTTCGGCCACCAAGGCTTCCGGGGTCGGCGTCTCGTCGGGCAGCAGGTCCTGCATCTCGGCGTCGCCGTCCTCGCCGACCGTCACGTTGAGCGAGGTGTCGCGCGAGGCCAGACGCCGGTTCATGTTGATCACGTCGCCTTCCGAAACCGCGAACGCCTCCGACAGGCGTCGCGCGTCCTCCGGCGCGAGGTCGCCGCTGTCGGCGATACCGAGCTGCTTCTTGACCCGGCGCAGGCTGAAGAACAGCTTCTTCTGCGCCGCCAGGGTGCCGGTCCGGACCAGCGACCACGACTGCAGGACGAATTCGGTCACCGAGGCGCGGATCCACCACATGGCATAGGTGGACAGCCGGAACCCCCGCTCCGGGTCGAACTTGCGCACCGCCTTCATCAGGCCGATCGTGCCTTCCGACACCAGATCCGCCATCGGCAGGCCGTAGCCCTTGTATTCCATGGCGATCTTGGCGACCAGACGGAGGTGGCTGGTGACCAGCCGATGGGCCGCGTCCACGTCGCCATGCCGGGTCCAGCGCTGGGCGAGCAGGTATTCCTCGTCGGCGCTGAGAATCGGGAATTTCCAGATCTCGCGCAGGTAACGGTCGAATCCGCCTTCGGCCGTCACGATGGGCAGGGTTTGTGCGGTCATTCCAAGGATCTCCCGTGTCAGGCAACTGGGTCTCACGGTTGCCGCGGCACCATTTGAGATTGGTTCTTAGCGGCGAAATCAGGCGTCAATGTGGCACCGGGTCATGCCGGCCGCCGGACGCGTCACCTTCTACCTTTTGGGGATCGCAATGAAAGTCGACATTGGTCACATCCTCCTCTCCGAAGCAACATGACATGATCGCGCCACCACGGCGCGCGCAGGCTCGCCTCACGGCCAAGCTAAGGTGTCGGCCTTCGGAAAGCGCCGACAGACTTCGGAAGAGTACAGGCTATACCCGAGCGGCGTCAAGGGTTATCGCCGCGGGCGACGGTCTCAGTCCCAGGGGCTGACGATCGCCGGATCCTCCGCCGTGACGGCCGCCGGATCGGCCGCCAGGGGTGTCGGCGGCTGGTCGACCGACGAGAAATCGGGGATCACCGGCACCGTCTGGATTTCGCCGTTGACGATCTCGGAGCGCCGCTTCTGGGTATACATGCTGCGGATGGCGGCATAGTAGTCGACCGAGGTCTTGCGCACCTTCTCCAGTTCCGGCAGCACCTCGGCGTAGTTGTGGACGCCGCCGCCATAGGTCACGCCGTCGCGGAACTCCTCCGGCGTCAGGTAGCGCCACGGGCTCATGTAGGAATCGGCGAACCGGCCGCCCAGGTCGCGCGGATAGACCGGACCCATGGTCGGCACGACCATATAGAACATCTCGGGGACGCCCCACACCGCCAGGGTCTGCCCGAAGTCCTCCTTGCGGTTCGCGTAGCCCATTCCGGTCGCCGGATCCATCAGGCCGGCCACCCCGATGGTGGAGTTGATGAGGAACCGCGCGAAGGTATCCGCCGCCTGGTCGAGGTCGCCCTGCAGCACGGTGTTGATGAAGTTCACCGGTTCGCGCAGGTTGGACAGGAAGTTGTCGATGCCTTCCTTCATCTCGTCCGGGGCGACCCCGTAATAGGGGGCCGCGAACGGGGTGACGACCAGCAGCATGATGTATTCGTTGATGCCGAACATGACCCGGTTGACCGGCTCCAGCGGGTCCCAGGGCTCGCCGACGTCCTCGGCCACCGCCAGCTGAACGGGTGCCGTCGCCGGGCCATCGGCCGCCGCCACCGCCGGCAGCGCCACGCTCAGCGCCAGGGCGCCGGCGGTCAGGGTGCTCGTCAACCGTGCACGCATGGTCATGGATTCCCCAATTCGTTGTTTTCCCAAGGGCCGGTCCGCGCCGCCGCGGACCGTCGGCACAAGGCCCTCGGCCGACTGTTCCGAATCCCTTAGTATGGGAAACCGAATCCCGGTTCAACATTCAATTCCCGGGTCGCGTGACATTTCTGCAACCTGTTGCTGGATAACCACTTCGTCGATTTCATTCGCGGCGAAATCCCGGTACACTGCGCCGCGCCTTCCCCCGATCACCGCCGCAATCACGGATACCGACTCATGCCGCCGATCCGCCGATCCTTTCTTGTCTTCGTCCTGGCCGCCGTTCTCGGGACCCCGCCGGCCGCCGCGCAAAGCCCCGCCGCCGAACGGGTCGCGACCTTTCAGGCCACCCTTCTGTCGGTCATGAAACAGGCCGCCCTGCTGGGCGTCGAGGGCCGGTTCGAGATCCTGGCGCCCGCCATCGCCGACTCGTTCAACATCCCGCTGATGGCCGAGGTCGCCACCGGCGGGTCCTGGAAACAGGCCGCCCCGGACCGGCGCAGGCGGATGGCCGAGGTGTTCCTGCGGATGAACGCCGCCACCGTGGCGACCCTGTTCGACGGCTATTCCGGGGAAACCTTCCGCCTGGTCGGCGAGCACGAGGGACCCAACGGCATCGTGTTGGTCGAGACGCGCCTCGAATCGCCGGACGGCGGCGGCCACGAGATCACCTATGCCGCCAAGCGGTTCGGCGACGAATGGCGGCTGGTCGACGTGATCGTCGACGGCGGCATCAGCGAGCTCTCGGTGCGCCGCTCGGAGTACCAGAATACCCTCGAAACCGGCGGACTGCCGGCCCTGATCGGCCTGCTGGACGCCAAGGCGACCGAACTTCTCGGCCGCTGAGGACCACCGAACGAACGTTCAGATGCCTCACGTCGAAGGATTTCCAGCCATGTTCCGTGCCCAGCTCCGCCCGATCGCCCTGATCTTGGCCCTGATCCTCGCGGCACCGCTCGCGGCGGCCGCGGACGGGCCGGCGGCGCGGGTCGACACCCTGCAAGCCGCCCTCCTCGACACCCTGCGCCACGCGGCGACGGAAGGCGCGACCGAGCGCTACGCACGGCTCGACGCGCCCCTGCGCGCCGTCTACGACTTCCCGTTCATGACCCGGATCGCGGTCGGCCGCCGCTGGCTCGACTACGACACGGCGACCCGCGACGCCCTGGCCGACGCCTTCGCGCGGCTCAGCATCGCCACCTACGCCAGCCATTTCGAATCCTACGACGGCGAGACCTTCGAGACCCTGGCCACCCGCGACGGACCGAAGGGGACCCGGCTGGTCGACACCCGGATCGCCGGCCGCGACGGCGGCGGCACCGACATCACCTACGTCCTGCATCGGGCCGAGGACGGCACCTGGCGGATCGCCAACGTGATCCTGGACAGCGGAATCAGCGAGTTGGCGGTGCGGCGCTCCGAATATGCCGCCATCCTCAAGCAGGGCGGCCCGCGGGCCCTGATCGACACCCTGACCGCCAAGGCCGACGCCCTGCTCGGCCGGTGATCACGCCCCGGCCCTGGCCAGCAGCGCCGGCAGCACCGTCATCGTCGCCACCAGGGTCGCGCCGAGCGCCACGGTGAGCAGGACCCCCATGCTCGCGGTGCCCGGGTGGCTGGACAGCGCGATGCTGCCGAACGAGCCCACCGTGGTCAGAGCC
>JANQGL010000035.1 GCA_028277325.1 Magnetospira sp. | reverse complement strand
GGCATGTTCGGGCAGAGCCTCGGCGACAACCTGACCCTGGTGCGGGCCGGCGGCGGGCCGGTCCGCAACCTGGTCGCCTGCATCGCCGGCAGCCACCTGGACGTCGCCGCCACCGTCGCCGCCCCCTACGCGGCCGGCCTCGCGACCCTGGTCGAGGACGAACGCGAACTGGGCGCCACGGTGGTCGACCTGGGCGGCGGCACGACCGGTATCGCGGTGTTCTTCGACGGCGAGATGGTGTTCGCGGCCAGCCTGCCGATCGGCGGCGGCCACGTGACCAGCGACGTCGCGCGCGGCCTGTCCACCTCGCTGGCCGAGGCGGAGCGGGCCAAGGTGCTGCACGGCTGCGCCATCGCCTCGCCGGCCGACGACCGCGAGGCCATCCACGTGCCGCTGATCGGCGAGGAGGACGACGGCGGCGACCCCCACATGGTGCGGCGCGGCGAACTGATCGCGATCATGCGGCCGCGCCTGGAGGAAATCCTCGAAATGGTCCGCGACACCCTGGAACGGGCCGGATTCGACCGGGTCGGCGGGCGCCGTCTGGTGCTCACCGGCGGCGGCGCCCAGGTGCCGGGGGGGCGCGACCTGGCGGCGCTGTTCCTCCACAAGCAGGTCCGGATCGGCCGCCCGATGCGGGTCAAGGGGCTGGCCGACGCGGTCTCCGGGCCCGCCTTCGCGGCCTGCGCGGGCCTCCTGCAGCACGCGTTCGCCAAGGATCACCTGGCGGAGATCCTCGACCTTCGCCCGACCGGAGACGCCACCGGCACGCTCGGCCGGGTCGGGCGATGGCTTCGCGAGAACTTTTAACGCATGGATGACACCAACGCACGGAGTAGAGAAATGACCATCAACCTCAGCGTACCCGAAGATTCGGGAACTCCCGACCTCAAGCCCCGCATCACCGTGATCGGCGTCGGCGGCGCCGGCGGCAACGCGGTCAACAACATGATCCAGTCGCAGCTCGAAGGCGTCGACTTCGTGGTCGCCAACACCGACGCCCAGGCCCTCGCCCACGCCCGCACCGACCGCCGCATCCAGCTCGGCATCGGCGTCACCAAGGGGCTCGGCGCCGGGTCGCGGCCCGACGTCGGCCGGCAGGCGGCGGAGGAGGCGATGGACGACATCCTGGAGCATATCAAGGGCTCCAACATGGTGTTCATCACCGCCGGCATGGGCGGCGGCACCGGCACCGGCGCCGCCCCGGTGATCGCCCGCACGGCGCGCGAGCAGGGCATCCTCACCGTCGGCGTGGTCACCAAGCCGTTCCAGTTCGAGGGCCGCAACCGGATGCGCCTGGCCGAGATCGGGATCGAGGAATTGCAGGACCAGGTGGATACCCTGATCATCATTCCGAACCAGAACCTGTTCCGGGTCGCCAACGAGAAAACCACCTTCGCAGATGCCTTCAAGATGGCCGACAACGTCCTGCACCAGGGCGTGCGCGGGGTGACCGACCTGATGGTCATGCCGGGCCTGATCAACCTGGACTTCGCCGACATCGAGGCGGTGATGAGCGAGATGGGCAAGGCGATGATGGGCACCGGCGAGGCCGAGGGCGAGGGCCGCTCGGTGGCCGCCGCCGAGGCCGCGGTGTCCAACCCGCTGCTGGAGGACACCTCCATCTCCGGCGCCCGCGGGGTGCTGATCAACATCACCGGCGGCCTCGACATGACCCTGTTCGAGGTCGACGAATCGGCCAACCTGATCCGCGATCAGGTGGACGCCGACGCCAACATCATCTTCGGGTCCACCTTCGACGAGAAGCTGGACGGCAAGATCCGGGTCTCGGTGGTCGCCACCGGCATCGATTCGGAGGCCATGGCCCGGCCGCGTCCGGTCGCCGCCGCCAGGGCGGACCGTCCGGCCCGCCCGGCGCCGCACCCCGACGTCGCCCCGGAACCGGAAGCGGCGACCGAGGCACCGGCCGGGGCGGCCGAGGAGCGGGTGGTCGAAATCCCGGCCGAGGCGACCGTCGAGCAGGCGGAGACGCCGGCCGCCGCCGAAATCGCGGCCGAACCGGCGCCGACCGTCGATCCGGCGCCGTTCATTCCGCCGCAGCCGATGCGGGTCGCGCACGACCCGGCACCGCGCGAGGCCGACCCCTTCGCCGCCGCGGCGATGGCCAACCCGCCGCGCCCGCAGCCGGAGGCGCAGCGTCCGGCCGCCCGCGACTCGCGCAAGGACCGCGGCCCGAGCCTGTTCGAGCGGGTCACCGGCACCGGTACCGCGCGCCCGGAAAGCCAGCGCGTGACGTCGATCAAGCCGTCGATCTTCAACCGCGCGGCGCCGGCCGCCGATCCGCGCGCGGAGACGGCCGACGGCCTGCGCGGCCCGTCGTCCGACGATCGCCTGCCGGGTTCGCCGGACGACGATCTGCTGGACATCCCGGCGTTCCTGCGCCGCCAGTCAAACGGATGAGAAGGCAGGTCGAATCCGGTAACATTGCGTAACAATGATTGATTTGAGCGTTCCAGACGCCGTTGTTACAACGGTATCCGGAACGTTTTTTTTTGGTAGAATCGAAGAACGTTCAAAGACCCGAGTGAAGAATCAATGACAAATTAGGGACAGTTCTGGATGAACAGTACAATTGGTAAAGGAATGGTTAACGAAGCTCCGTCGACCTCGTCCTCCCGCCCTGTTTATCAGACCACGCTGAAAAGCCCCATTCACTGCTCCGGCGTCGCCCTCCACTCGGGGGCCAGGGTCGCCATGACCCTGAAGCCGGCCGACCCCGAGTCCGGCATCCGGTTCCGCCGCACCGACATCGGCGGCCGCGGCGACATCATCCCGGCGCGCTGGGACCGGGTGGTCGACACCCGCCTGTGCACCATGCTCGGCAACGATTCCGGGGTGACCGTGTCCACCGTCGAGCACCTGATGGCGGCGCTGGCCGGCAGCCGCATCGACAACGTGGACATCGAGATCAACGGCCCCGAGGTGCCGATCATGGACGGCAGTTCGGCCCCCTTCCTGTTCCTGATCGAATGCGCCGGGGTGACCCGGCAGGCGGCGCCGCGCCGCGCCATCCGGGTCGAGCGCGCGGTCACCGCCGGCGACAACGACCGCTTCGCCACCCTGTCGCCGGGCAACCGGCTGTCGGTCGGGTTCGAGATCGACTTCGACAGCGCCGCCGTGGCGCGCCAGGAACTGCACCTGGACGTCACCCCGGCCAGCTTCAAGAGCGACCTCAGCCGAGCCCGCACCTTCGGCTTCCTGCACGAGGTGGAGCACCTGCGCTCGATCGGCCTGGCGCGCGGCGGCTCGCTGGACAACGCGGTGGTGGTGTCCGGCGACAAGGTCCTCAACGAGGGCGGCCTGCGCTACGACGACGAATTCGTGCGCCACAAGATGCTCGACGCGGTCGGCGACCTGTACCTGGCCGGCGGCCCGCTGCTCGGCCACGTCCAGGGCAAGCGTTGCGGCCACCAGACCCACAACGCGGTGCTGCGGGCGCTGTTCGCCGACCCGGCCAACTGGTCGTCGGTCGAACTCACCGAGGACACGATGCGCGCCCCGCCGCGCGTCGACCTGCCGTTGGCCGCCGCGAGCTAGGGCCTGTAGACAATCATGCTGGGGCCTCGCGCGCGATCGCTCACAACGGAGCCGGCCGTCGGGCCGGGCTCCGTTGTGAGGGTGAATCGCCCGCGA
>JANQGL010000461.1 GCA_028277325.1 Magnetospira sp. | reverse complement strand
GGCGTGCCGGCGGTGATCTGCGCCAAGGGGATCGAGACGGCGAGCGGCGCCCCGCTCGGCGAGGTTGTGGCCGACAGCCTGCCCGGGGCGCCGCTGGCGGTGCTGTCCGGGCCGTCGTTCGCGGCCGAGGTGGCGCGCGGCAAGCCGACCGCGCTGACCCTCGCCTGCCCCGATCCCGACCTCGGGCGGCGCCTCGCCGAGGCCCTCGGCGCGCCGGCGTTCCGGATCTACTGGTCGACCGACGTGATGGGCGCGCAACTGGGCGGCTCGGTCAAGAACGTGCTGGCCATCGCCTGCGGCATCGTCGAGGGCAAGGCTCTCGGCGACAACGCGCGGGCCGCTCTGGTCACCCGCGGCCTGGCCGAGATGGGCCGCCTCGCCGCCGCCATGGGGGCGCGCCCGGAGACCCTGACCGGGCTGTCCGGGCTCGGCGACCTGGTGCTGACCGCCAACGCCATGCAGTCGCGCAACTTCTCGTTCGGCGTCGAGCTGGGACGCGGCGCCACGGTGGCCGACATCCTGGCGTCGCGCCGCGCCGTCACCGAGGGCGTGCATACCGCCGCCGCCACCGTCGCCCTGGCCGAACGCCACGGCGTCGACATGCCGATCTGCCGCGCCGCCGACGCGGTGCTCAACCGGGGCGCCGACCTGGACGCGACGATTCACGGTCTCCTGGCCCGCCCCCAGACCCGGGAGTGACCCCCCATGCCCCATGCCATCGTCTGCACCGACAAGCCGGACGCGCTGGAGATCCGTCTGGCCAACCGCGCGGCCCATATCGCCCATCTGGAGGCCCATGCCGGGCGCCTGATCCTGGCCGGCCCGACCCTGGATTCGGACGGCAACATGAACGGGTCGATCATCGTCCTCGACACCGACGACCGGGCCGAGGTCGACGCCTTCTGCGCCGCCGACCCCTATGCCCGGGCCGGGCTGTTCGAGACGGTGACCATTTCGCCGTTCAAGAAGGTGTTCCCGAAGTGAGGTACTGGCTGGTCAAGTCGGAGCCCGGCGCGTGGTCGTGGGACGATCACGTGAACAAGGGCGTCGAACCCTGGGACGGGGTGCGCAACCATCAGGCCAGCAACCACATGAAGGCGATGCGGATCGGCGACCGGGCTTTTTTTTATCATTCGGTCAACGAGAAGCGGATCGTCGGGGTGCTGGAGGTGGCCGGCGGATACCGCCCCGACCCGTCGGACGCCTCGGGCCGCTTCGGGCTGGTCGACTTCAAGGCCCTGATGCCCTTCGCGCGTCCGGTCACCCTGGCCGAGATCAAGGCCGACGGGCGGTTCGCCGAACTGCCGCTGATCAGGCAGTCGCGGCTGTCGGTGATGCCGGTCGACCCGGAGTCCTGGGCCGCCCTGTGCGAGATGGGCGGCATCGAGGCTTAGACGACGGGCGCCGCCGCCACGTTGACCGGGGAACCGGCCGCGAAGGCCTCGATGCTGGCGATCACCTGATCGGCCAGGGCCTGTTGCGCCTCCAGGCTGGCCCAGGCCACGTGCGGGGTCAGGATCACGTTGGGCCGCCGGGCCAGGCGCATCGCCGCGTGGTCGGTCGGCGGCGGCTCGGGGCGCGTCACGTCCAGCGCCGCGCCGCGCACGAGGCCGGCGTCCAGGGCCGCCTCCAGGTCCTCCTCGACCACCAGCCCGCCGCGCGCCGTGTTGACCAGCAGCGGCCGCCGGGTCATGCGGCGCAACTCGGGCAGGGCGATCAGGCCGGCGGTGTCGGGAGTCAGCGGGCAATGCAGGGTCAGCACGTCGGCCGCCTCCAGCACCTCCCCGAACGGCGCCCGGTCGGGCGGACAGACCGTGGCCGCCTTGCGCGCCGCGAACACCGGACGCATGCCGAACGCCCGTCCCAGGTCGGCCACCGCCCGCCCCAGGCCGCCGGCCCCGACGATGCCCAGGCACTTGCCGCGCAGGTCGGAGATCGGATGATCGAAATAGCAGAACTGGCCGCTGTCCTGCCAACGGCCGCGTCGCACCGAATCGCGATAGGCGAGGATCTGGCGGTCCAGCGCCAGGATCAGGCCGAACACATGCTCCGGCACCGAGGTCGTCGCGTAGCCGCGCACGTTGCAGACCGTCGGACCATGGACCCGGCAATGGTCCAGGTCCAGGATGTCGGTGCCGGTGGCGGCCACCGCGATCAGCCGCAGGTCGGGCAGCCGCGACAGGGTGGCGGCGTCGAAACGGACCTTGTTGACGATGGCGATATCGGCCCCGGCGAGGCGCTCGATCACCTTGTCGGGTGGCGTGTGGTCGTACTCCACCCAGTGGTGGGGAACATTCGGCCGCCCGAACCGCACCTCCGGCGCCAGGCTGCCGCGCTCCAGGAAGACGATCCGGTGCCGGGTCACGCCGCCGGCCTCACTGCTCGCGGAAGGCACGGTTGAAGCTGGCGTAAAGCGGCGCCATCAGATAGTCGAACGGGGTCCGCTCGCCGGTCACCACCATCACCTCGGCCTGCA
This sequence comes from Magnetospira sp., assembly GCA_028277325.1. Classification (GTDB taxonomy): domain Bacteria; phylum Pseudomonadota; class Alphaproteobacteria; order Rhodospirillales; family Magnetospiraceae; genus JANQGL01. The sequence continues at coordinate 10,560 of JANQGL010000461.1, read as the reverse complement.
TGCCGGGGGTCAGGGGGTTGCCGTCCAGCTTGGCCTGGTAGTCGTCCTCCAGGGCCACCCGGCAGCGGTAGAAGGTGCGGCCGGTCTTCTCGTCGGTCAGGCCGTCGGCCGACACCCAGGTCACGGTGCCGTCCAGGGGCGCGAACCGGCGCTGGCTGAACGCGCCGAGGCGGACCAGGGCCGGCAGCCCGGGCCGCACCACGTCGATGTCGTTGGGGTCGACCTGGGCGTCGACCACCAGGGCGTCGCCGGACGGCACGATATCGAGCAGGGGTTCGCCCGGTCCGACCACGCCGCCCGGCGTGTGAACCTGAAGGTTGACGATCACGCCGTCCAGCGGCGCCTCGATCACGGTGCGGGTCAGCACGTCCTCGGCCGCCCGGTAGCGTTCCCGGAGGTCGAACAGCTCGGCCTGCACGTCGCGCAGCCGCGCCACCACCTCGTTGACCCGCTCGGTGTGCAGCTCGTCCATCCGCAACCGGGTCTCGATCACCGCCTGTTTGGCGCGCGCGATGGCCGACACGTTGCGGGCCCGGCTGCCCTGGATGTTCGCCATCTCGCGCCGCAGGGCGAGGACGCGCGGCTTCTTGGCCAGCCCCTTGCGGGCCAGTTCCTCGACCGCCTTCAACTCCTCGGCGATCAGGGCGAGCTGCCGGTTCTCGGCCCGGATCTGGCCCTTCAGGCCCTCCACCTCCTCGCCGAACTGGGCGACGCTCTGCTCCATGATCCGGATGCGGTTGTCCAGCGATTCGCGGCGCGCCTGGAGGATCCGCCGCTGGCCGTCGAGGGTTTCCAGGACGTCGCGGCTTTCCGCCCGGTCGAGCAGCTCGTCGGGCACCTCGACGGTGTCCGTGCCGTCGCGTTCGGCGATCAGGCGCGCCTCCAGCAGCAGGGCCTCGGTCATCCGCCCGCGCAGCAGGTCGAGGGTGGCCCGGCGCTGGGTCTCGTCGAGCACGATCAGCGGCTGCCCGGCCGCCACCCGGTCGCCGTCGCGGACCCGGATCTGTTTGACGATGCCGCCTTCCAGGTGCTGCACCGTCTTGCGGTTGGTGTCGACGGTGATCAGGCCCGGCGCGATGGCGGCGCTGTTGAGCGGCGCCATCGCCGCCCAGCCGCCGACGAAGCCGAAGAACAGCAGAATCGCCGCGGCGCCGATGCCGACCGGACGGCCGAGTCGCAGGTTGGGGCTGTCGCTCATGATCCGCCTCCCGAAGCGCCGCGCGACGTCGGCTTGAGCTTGCCGACGATGGCGTCGCGGTCGCCGAAATCGGCCATCCGCCCGTCGCGCAGCACCAGCACCTTGTGCACCGGGTCGAGCAGTGCCGGCTTGTGGGCGATGACGATCACCGTCACGCCCTGTTCGGACAGCCGTTCCATCGCCTTCAGCAGGTTGGCCTCGCCGTCGCGGTCGAGGCTGGACGACGGCTCGTCGAGGACCACCAGACGCGGCGCGCCGTAGAGCGCGCGGGCAAACCCGATCCGCTGGCGCTGGCCGCCGGACAGCGCCATGCCGCCCTCGCCGATCGGGGTGTCGTAGCCGTCCTCCAGGCGCAGGATCATGTCGTGCGCCCCGGCCAGTTCCGCCGCGGCGACCACGGCGTCCGGGTCGCCGTCGCCCATCCGGGCGATGTTCTCGCGCACCGTGCCGCCGAACAGCTCCACGTCCTGCGGCAGATAGCCCATATGGCGGCCGCGATCGTCCGGATTCCAGCGCGCCACGTCCATGCCGTCGAGGCGCACCTGGCCGTGCTGGGCGGTCAGGTTGCCGACGACCAGCCGGGCCAGGGTGGTCTTGCCGGCCGCCGTCGGCCCGATCAGCCCCATCGCCTCGCCCGGCTCCAGGGCGAAGGTGATGCCGCGCAGCTGCGGCTCGCGGGCGCCCGGATGGCCGAACGTGAGCTCCTCCACCTCCAGGCGGCCGCTGGGCGGCGGCAGCGGCATCCCGGGCTCGCGGGCCGGGGTCTTCGCCATCGCCGCCTTCAGGCGCTGATAGGCCTGGCGCGCCGTGACAAGGGACCGCCAGGTGCCGATCGCCTGCTCCACCGGGGCCAGGGCGCGCCCCATCAGGATCGAGCCGGCGATCATGGCGCCCGGCGTGACCTGGTTGTCGATCGCCAGATAGGCGCCGACGCTCAGCATGCCGATCTGCAGCAGCAGGCGCAGGAACTTCGAGGCGGCGGTGATGACGCCGGACCGGGTGCCGGCCTCGGCCTGCAACAGCAGGGAGTGCAGGTTGTCCTCGTTCCAGCGCCGCACCACGTTGCGCGACATGCCCATGGACTCGATGGCGTCGGCGTTGCGCAGCGCCGCCTCGGCGCGCTGCAGCGCCTGGATGGAGGCCTGGCCGGCGTCCTTCAGGGGCTCGCGGGTGACGATCTCGTTGAGGACCCCCAGCGCGAACAGGATCAGCGCCCCGATCAGCGACAGAATGCCCATCCAGGGATGCAGCATGAAGATGGTGATCAGGAAGATCGGCGCCCAGGGGGCGTCGAGCAGCGGGAACACCCCGGGACCGGACAGGAAGGTGCGCACCGTCGTGATGTCGCGCAACGCCTGGGCCGAGGACGGCGCCCCCTGATGCAGGGCGGCGGCGATGCCGCTCGCCAGCACGTCGGGGCCGATCCGCCGGTCCAGCCAGACGCCGAGCCGGATCAGGACCTGCGAACGGGCCCCCTCCAGCACCCCCATGGTGGCCAGGGCCAGCGCCGCGATCAGGAACAGCATCAGCAGGGTGTCGAGCGAGCGGCTGGTCAGCACCCGGTCGAACAGCTGCATCATATAGAGCGGGCTGACCAGCATCAGCAGGTTGATGGCCAGGGAGAACGGCACCACCGCGCGGAAGCCGCGCCGCACCGCGGCCATGGCGTCGGCCAGCCGGTCGGCCGAGGTGGCGGCGGGACCCCCGGGCGGCGTCACGCCGCGTCTCCGGTGACCGCGGGCCTCATGCCGGTGCCCGCCCGTGCAGGGAGTGGGTCATGCGGTGCCGGTCCCGCCCCTATGAACGCCGCTTGTCCGGGATCCCCGGCAACAGGAAGACATCGATCCCCTCGTCGCGCAGGTCGTCCGCCTCGTCCGCCGTCGCCTCGCCACGGATGTCGCGCGCGCGGGCCTCGCCGTAATGGATTCGCCGCGCCTCCTCCGGGAACTGCGGGCCGACGTCCTCGCAGGTCCGCCGCACCTCGTCGCGCAGCTCGGTGACCGCCTCCAGAATCCGTGCCGCCAGGACGCGCGCCCGCTGCTCGTGCGGATCCTCGGCCCCGGTCGCGACATGGGGCGCCATCGGGGCCTTGGCCACGTCGGCGAGGCCGCAGTACGGACAGCTCACGTCGCCGCGTCCCCGCTGGACCTCGTAGGCCTCGCCGTCCTTGAACCAGGCCTCGAAGGCGTGGCCGTCGGCACATTTGAGCTGATACAGAATCATCGTCGGCTCCGCTGAGCGAAAGGACACCACCCCCGGGCGGCCGCGTCGCGCCCCGGGGCTCCCAAGGTGGTTGTCTGCAAGCCCTAGCCGGTCGGCGGTTAACATTCCCTTAGGGCCATCATACGCCGTCCGCCGCCGGGAACAACCTTTCGACCCACGCCGGGTCGAATTCGCGCCGCCGTTGCGGCTCGGGAATGCGGTCGGTGGGCAGCGCGCGATAGGTGCCGCGCACCGCGGCGTCGTTGGCGCCCTGCACGACCAGCGCCGTCCACGGATGCGGCGCCCCGGGCGACGCCGAGTCGCCGACCGCCAGGCGCGGCCGGTCGCGGGCGAACAGGTGCAGCGCCCGGTCGTAGACGTTGAGCGCCGCCACCTCCTCGGCGAAGGGGGTGCCGGGCAGCCGGTAGGCGGGCTCCGTGCGGTTGATCCGGTCGACCACCACGTTGGGCAGGCGGCACCACCGCAGATAGGCTTCGCACAGCGCCGGGATGTGGCGGCTGGTGCCGTACAGGGTGACATGGTTCCGCAGGTGGCCGAGCGCCCGGTCCAGGTCGGCCGGGCCGACCGGCGCCCCGGGGGGCAGCCCGGCCAGTTGGCGGGTCATCGCGTTGACGTTCTCCGGGCGCCGGAGATGGTCGCGGTAGGCGGCCTCGGTGACCGGCCGCGCCCGCCGCATGGAGTCATAGGTGTAGGACGACTGGATCCGGGCCACCGGATCGCGCAGCACGGTGAGCAGCACCGCCGGATGGGCCAGCCGGGCGTGGAGTCCGAACGGCCGGTGGCTGGCCAGCAGCGCGGCGTCGAGGCCGGCCGGGTCGCGGTCGTCGTCGAGCCGCGCGACCAGCGGCGGCGCGAACCCCGGCTGCCGTGTCTTCAGGTCCGCGAACGCCAGATGCAGCGCCGCCCGGAGCGCGTTGAAGACGGTGGAGGTGCCCGTCTTGGGAAGGTGGTAGATGAACAGCCGGCGCGGGACCGGCGGACCGTCGCCCTGCCGGCCGGCCAGCCAGGTGAAGGCGGCGCCGGCGCCCACCGCCGCCTCAGGAGATCGGCCGGTCGTGACCGAGCGACGGGATCATCCGCCGCGCCGCCGTCACCCGCTCCAGGTCCAGCCGCGCGGTGACGATCCCCGGCGCCTCGCCGCCGTCGGCCAGGACGGTGCCCCAGGGGTCGACGATCAGCGAATGGCCGAACGTCCTGCGTCCCTCGGCGTGGGTGCCGCACTGGGCCGGCGCGATCACGAAACAGCCGGTCTCGATGGCCCGCGCCCGCAGCAGCACATGCCAGTGGGCCTCCCCGGTGCGCTTGGTGAACGCCGCCGGCACCGCGAGCAGACTGGCGCCGCGCCGGGCCAGGGTCCGGTAGAGATGCGGAAACCGGAGGTCGTAGCAGATGGACATGCCGAGGCCGCCCCAGGGCGTCGCGGCGACCACCGCCCGGTCGCCCGGCGTGCAGCGATCGGACTCGCGGTAGGATTCGCCGCTCGCCAGGTCGACGTCGAACATGTGGATCTTGTCGTAGGTGGCGCGCAGGGTGCGGTCCGGACCGATGAGGTAGCCCCGGTTCACATAGGCGCCGTCGTCCGGCCGCCGGACACCGAGCGAGCCGATCAGCAGCCATTTCCCGGTCTCGGCCGCCGCCGCGCGGTAGGCGGCGAGCGCCGAGTGTTCCGCCTCGTCCTCGGCCCCGGCGCGCAGGCGGTCCAGGTCCGGCTCGATTCGATCGGCGTTCTCCGGCAGGGCGACCAGGTCCGCCGTTTCGGCGGCCCGGTGGATCGCCGCCACCGCATCGGCGATGTTGTCCGCCGTGTCGCGCCGGTTGTTGAGCTGCACGCAGGCGACGTCGAGGACCGCCGTCATGCCCCGGCGTGGCCCAGCAGCCGGTCCAGTTCGCCGTCGAACTCCAGCTCGTGGAGGTCGTCGCAGCCGCCCATCGGCTCGCCGTCGATGAAGACCTGCGGCACCGTGTGGCGGCCACCGGCCCGTTGCGTCATCTGCTCGCGCAGTTCCGGCCGCCCGGCCACGTCGATTTCCTTGAAGTCCACCCCCTTGCGGGCCAGCAGGCTCTTGGCGCGCTGGCAGAACGGGCAGGTGGGCGTGGTGTAGATCTCGATCTCGGGCATGCGCCGCCGTCCTCCCTTGTCGGTTCGAAACCCATGCCGGCAGATTACCGGTCCGGCGGGCGCGAGGCCAGGGCTTAGGCGCGCCGCGGAGCCGTCGCCGCCCGCTTGGAAGGGCCACCCGGGCTTCCTGCGGCGCCGGCCATGCCCGCGCGCCGGCCGTCTCACCGGACCGGATGCACCACCCGGGCCAGGGTCAGCACGTCGACCGCCGTCGCCCCGGCCTTGCGCAACGCGGCCACGCAGGCGCCGGCGGTGGCGCCGCTGGTCAGCACGTCGTCGACCAGAAGCACCCGCCGCCCGGCCACCGTCCGGACGGCGCCGCGACCGGTCGCGATCGCGCCGCGCAGGGCGCGCCGCCGGTCGGCCGCGCCCAGGCGCCCCATCGGGCGGGTTCGCCGGACCCGCCGCAGGACCGTCGGCGCGTAGCGGCGATCGGCCAGGCGGGCCAGGTCGAGGGCCAGCAGGGCGGCCTGGTTGTAGCGCCGCGCCCACAGCCGCGTCCAGTGCAGCGGCACCGGGACGACGACCTCGCAGTCGGCCAGCAACTCCGGCGCCGCGCGCGCCATCCAGGCGGCGAAGGCGGCGGTCGATTCGGTGCGGTCGCCGTGCTTGAAGCCGAGGATCAAGGATCGGCTGGCGTCGTCATAGGCCAGGGCGGCGCGCGCCCGGTCCCAGGACGGCGACCGCTTCAGGCAGCCGCCGCAGACCATGCCGCCGCCCAGGTCGACCTCGAACGGCTGCCCGCACCGGTCGCACAGCGGCTCGCCGAGGACCCGCAGCCGCGACCAGCAGGTCGCGCACAGGGCCTGCGCGGCGTCGACCACCACGCCGCAGGCCAGGCAGCGCGGCGGCAGAAGCAGGTCGACCAGGCGGCCGACCGGCGGCCGGCCGGCCGACGGCGCGGGAATCGGCCGAGATTCGATCATCGGGGCATTGGAGGGTGTCGCCGCGCGACCTGTCAACCATGCCGGGTCGCGGGGCTTGTCAAGGCCGGGGCAACCCGGTATAACGCCGCCTCCCAACCGGCGGTCCGGCAGGGGCATGCCCAGCCGCCGAGAATCCCGAAAAACGCAACGTCGAAAGGACGCCGAAATGCCCAAGATGAAGACCAAGTCGAGCGCCAAGAAGCGCTTCCGCATGACCGGCACCGGCAAGGTGCGGGCCAATGTGGGCTACAAGCAGCACAACACCTCCAAACGACCGATGAGCATGAAGCGCAAGGCCCGCGGCACCGTGATCCTGAGCGACATGGACGCGCGGATCGTCAAGAGCTACATGCCCTACGACCGCTGACCGGAGGACCCGACCCATGGCACGTACGACCCGGGGCAAGACCAGCCACGCCCGTCACAAGAAGATCCTCAAGCTGGCCAAGGGCTATCGCGGCCGCAACTCCACCAACTACCGGGTGGCGCTGGAGAAGGTCGAGAAAGGCCTTCAGTACGCCTACCGCGACCGCCGGACCAGGAAGCGGACCTTCCGCGCCCTGTGGATCCAGCGCATCAACGCCGGCGCGCGCCTGCACGGCCTGACCTATTCCCAGTTCATGGACGGCCTGAAGAAGGCCGGCATCGAGCTCGACCGCAAGGTCCTGGCCGATCTCGCGGTGCGCGAGCCGGAGTCGTTCGGAAGCCTGGTCTCCCAAGCCCAGGCCGCCCGCGAAACCGCGGCGTAAAGACCTTTCGTCTTTCCGCCAATCCGAGTATGACGTGTCGAGGGGCTGGCCAGCGGGCCAGCCCCTCGCGCGCGTTTGAGCCACCGAACCGTCCCCGCACGGGGTTGAAGAGCGAAACGATGGACGATCTGGACAAGCTGAGAACGGACCTGCTGGCGCAGGTGGACGCGGCCGCCGACCTCAAGGCCCTGGAGGACGTCCGGGTCGGCGCCCTGGGCAAGAAGGGCGCCGTGTCCGAGCTGATGAAGGGCCTGGGCAGGATGGACCCGGAGGCGCGCCGGACCGCCGGCGCCGCCTTCAACGTGCTGAAGACCGAGATCGCCGGGGCGATCGAGGCGCGCAGGAAACGGCTGGAGGGCGCCGCGCTGGAGGCCCGCCTGGCCGGGGAGCGGATCGACGTCACCCTGCCGGCGCGCGAGGAGCAACGCGGCTCCCTGCACCCGGTCAGCCAGACCATCGACGAGGTGGTGGCGATCTTCGGCGAGATGGGCTTCACGGTCGCCGAGGGGCCGGACATCGAGAGCGACTGGTACAACTTCACGGCGCTCAACATCCCGCCCGAGCACCCGGCGCGCCAGGAGCAGGACACCTTCTACCTGCCGGGCGAGACCGACGGCCGGCCGACCGTTCTGCGCACCCACACCTCGCCGGTGCAGATCCGCACCATGCTGAACGCCAAGCCGCCGATCCGCGTCATCTGCCCCGGGCGCACCTACCGCTGCGACTACGACGCCACCCACTCGCCGATGTTCCACCAGGTGGAGGGGCTGGTGATCGACGAGACGACCCACATGGGCCACCTGAAGGGCTGCCTGATCGATTTCTGCCGCGCCTATTTCGGGATCGACGACCTGCCGGTGCGATTCCGCCCGTCCTACTTCCCGTTCACCGAACCGTCGGCCGAGGTGGACATCGGCTGTTCGCGCGCGGGCGGCGAGCTGAAGATCGGCCACGGCGGCGACTGGCTGGAAATCCTCGGCTCGGGGATGGTCAACCCGGCGGTGCTGGAGAACTGCGGCATCGATCCGACCAGGTATCAGGGCTTCGCCTTCGGCATGGGCCTGGAGCGGATCGCCATGCTGAAGTACGGCATCCCGGACCTGCGCACCTTCTATGAAAGCGACCTGCGCTGGCTCAGGCACTACGGCTTCGCGGCGCTCGACCTGCCCAGCATGGTCGGAGGGCTGAGCCGATGAAATTCACCCTGTCCTGGCTCAAGGAGCACCTCGACACCGAGGCCAGTCTGACCGAGATCACCGACACCCTGACCATGATCGGCCTCGAACTGGAGGGCGTGGAGGACCGGGGCGCGGCGCTGAAGGGCTTCGTCGTCGCCCGGGTCACCGAGGCGGCGCCGCATCCCGACGCCGACAAGCTGCGCCTGTGCACCGTCGACACCGGACGCGAGACCTTCCAGGTGGTCTGCGGCGCCCCCAACGCGCGCACCGGCATGAAGGGCGTGTTCGCGCGCGAGGGCATGCACATCCCCGGCCTCGACGCAACGCTCAAGGCGGCGAAAATTCGCGGCGTCGAATCCCGCGGCATGCTGCTGTCGGAGCGCGAGATGGGGCTGTCCGACGAGCACGAGGGCATCGTCGACCTGCCCCCCGACGCGCCGGTCGGCGCCGAGGCGGCGGCGGTGATGGGGCTCGACGACCCGGTGATCGACATCGCCGTCACCCCGAACCGGGGCGACTGCCTCGGCGTGCGCGGCATCGCCCGCGACCTGGCGGCGGCCGGGCTCGGCACCCTGAGGCCGCTGCCCGTGCAGCCGGTGCCGGCGGCCTTCGAGAGCCCGGTCCGGGTGCATCTGGACTTCGACGACGCGCACCGGGACGCCTGCCCCTATTTCGTCGGCCGCATGCTGCGCGGGGTGCGCAACGGCCCCAGCCCGCAGTGGGTGCAGGACCGCCTGACCGCCGTCGGCCTCAGGCCGATCTCGGCCCTGGTGGACGTGACGAACCTGATGACCCTCGAATACGGCCGCCCGATGCACGTGTTCGACCTCGCCAGGGTGACCGGCGACATCCGGCCGCGCATGGCGCGCGACGGCGAGACCCTGCTCGCCCTGGACGGTCGCGAATACAGATTGGATTCCGAGATGACGGTGATCGCCGACGCGGCGAAGGCGGAGGCCATCGCCGGGATCATGGGCGGCGAGGAGTCCGGCTGCACCGGAACCACCACCGAGGTGTTCGTCGAGACCGCCTATTTCGATCCGGTGCGCACCGCGGTCACCGGGCGCAAGCTGAACCTGCAGTCCGACGCCCGCTACCGGTTCGAGCGCGGGGTCGACCCGGACATCATGGTCGACGCCACCGAGATCGCGACCCGGCTGATCCTGGAGTGGTGCGGCGGCGAGGCCTCCGAGCTGGTCGTCGCCGGGGAGGCGCCGGGGGTGTCGGGGACCATCGCCTTCCGCCCGTCGCGGGTCGCCGCCCTGGGCGGGGTCGAGGTGCCGGCGGACGAGCAGAAACGGATCCTGACGGTGCTCGGGTTCGGGGTGGCCGGGGACTCCGCCGACGCCTGGACCGTGACCTCCCCGTCGTGGCGCCACGACATCGTCGGCGAGGCCTGCCTGGTCGAGGAAGTGGTGCGCCTCAACGGGTTCGACGCCATCCCCACGGTCGCCCTGCCGCGCCGGAGCGACCTGCCGACCCCGGCCCTGACCGACGCCCAGGCGCGCCGCGCGCGGGCGCGGCGGCTGCTGGCGGCGCGCGGCCTGCGCGAGGCGGTGACCTATTCCTTCTTGCCGTCGCCGCAGGCCGAGCTGTTCGGCGGCGTGCCGGAGACCCTCCGCCTGGTCAACCCGATCAGCGCCGACCTGGACGCCATGCGGCCGTCGATCCTGCCCAACCTGATCGCCGCCGCGCAACGCAACGCCGACCGGGGCATCCGCGACGCCGACCTGTTCGAGGTGGGTCCGCAGTTCCGCGACGACACCCCGGAGGGCCAGGACATGGTGGCCGCCGCCCTGCGCAGCGGCCGCACCGGGCACCGCAACTGGGCCGCGCCGCCGCGCCCGGTCGACGCCTTCGACGCCAAGGCGGATGCATTGGCGGTGCTGGAGGCGGCCGGCGCCCCGGTGGACGGCCTCCAGGTCACCGCCGACGCCCCGGCCTGGTACCACCCGGGCCGCTCCGGCACCCTGCGCCTCGGCCCGACGGTGCCCGCCCGGTTCGGCGAACTGCACCCCGGGGTCCTCAAGGCGATGGCCGCCAAGGGGCCGATGGTCGGCTGCGAGGCGTTCCTGGACCGGGTGCCGATGCCGAAACGCAAGGCCGGCCCGGCGCGGCCGCGCCTGGACCTGTCGCCGCTGCATCCGGTGGAGCGCGACTTCGCCTT
>JANQGL010000438.1 GCA_028277325.1 Magnetospira sp. | reverse complement strand
CCATGCTCTCGGCCACCCTGCGTCTGACCGAGGACGACATCGGCCTTTCTCTGCCCCAGGCGGTGAAGATGTCGAGCCTCGCCCCGACCAAAGCCGCTGGCCTGGACGACCGCGGCGAGATCGCCGTCGGCAAGCGGGCCGACCTGCTGTGGGTGCACGACGCGCACGACGAACCGATCGTGCGCGCCGTGTGGCGGGCCGGCGAGCGGGTCATGTGAGTCCTGTCCCGGCGCCGACGAGCCTCAGTAGGCGTGTTCGAGGAACACCGGATCGACGCTGCCGTCCCAGCGCCGCTCGTAGGCGCAGAGCAGCTCGTCGGCCGCGGTGAACCCGGAATCGGCGATGTTGAACAGGTCGTTCAGGAAATGGGTCTCGTTGAGCCCGACCACGTCGAGGCGACCGCGGCGGCGCAGGCCGTCGTGGGCGATCTTCAGCATGTCGCCGGCCAGGTCCTTGACCGTGCGGTCGCGGAACGGCGTGGCGAGACCGGAGCGCGGCACCTCGGCGCGCAACGCCGCCATCTCGTCGAGGGTCCAGCCGCGGACCATCTGCTCGGCCTCGTCCAGCGCCACCGAATCGTAGAGCAGCCCGACCCACAAGGCCGGCAGGGCGCAGATGCGGTCCCACGGGCCGCCGTCGGCGCCGCGCATCTCCAGGTAGCGCTTCAGCCGCACCTCCGGGAACGCCACCGTGAGGTGATCCTCCCAGTCCCTGATCGTCGGCCGCTCGCCCGCCAGGGCCGGCAGCCGGCCGGCCAGGAAGTCGCGGAACGACTGCCCGGCGGCGTCGACGTAGCGGCCGTCCCGATGGACGAAGTACATCGGGACGTCGAGCATGTGCTCCACGTAGCGCTCGAACCCGAAGCCGTCCTCGAACACGAAGGGTAGCATGCCGCAGCGGTCCGGGTCGACGTCGGTCCAGATGTGGCTGCGGTAGGACAGGTGGCCGCTGGGCCGCCCGCCGGCGAACGGCGAGTTGGCGAACAGGGCGGTGGCGACCGGCTGCAGGGCCAGCGACACCCGGAACATGCGGCGCATGGTGGCCTCGCTGTCGAAATCCAGGTTGACCTGGATGGTGCAGGTGTTGACCATCATGTCGAGGCCGAGGCCGCCGCGGGTCGGCATGTAGCGGCGCATGATCCCGTAGCGCCCCTTGGGCATCCAGGGGATCTCGGCGACCGGGAACTTCGGGTTGTAGCCGAGCCCGATGAAGGCGATCCCCAGATCGGCCGCCACGTTCTTGACCTGCTTCAGGTGGGTGTTCACCTCGGTGCAGGTCTGGTGGATGGTCTCCAGCTGGGCGCCCGACAGTTCCAACTGGCCGCCGGGCTCCAGGGTGACCGAGCCCTCGCCGTCGGCCTTGAGGGCGATCGGGTTCTCGCCCTCGAACACCAGTTCCCATCCGAACGCCCGCAGACCCTCCAGCACCGCGCGGATGCCGCGCGGCCCCTCGTAGGGCAGCGGACGCAGGGTCTCCAGGCAGTAGGCGAACTTCTCGTGCTCGGTGCCGATGCGCCAGGCGTCGCGGGGCGTGCAGCCGGAGTCCATGTAGGCGACCAGCCGGCGCGTATCGGTGACGGGTTCGGTCATGGCGTGTGTTGTCCTTTCGGTGGCCGGGTCCAGTCGCCGCGCCGGGCCTGCCAGGCGGCGAGCGCGGCGACGGCGGCGGTTTCCGCGCGCAGGAGGCGCGGCCCCAGGGAGACCCGGACAGCAAACGGCAGCGCGTCGAGGCCGTCAAGCTCGCCGTCGCCGAACCCGCCCTCGGGGCCGATCAGCAGGCCCGGCGGCGGACCCAGGTGGCCGTCCAGCCAGTCGGCGGTCGGCCGCCCGGCGCCCGACTCGTCGGCCGCCACCAGCGGCCGCGCCGGGACCCAGGCGGCCAGCGCCGCGCCGAGGTCGCAAGGATCGCGCAACCCGGGCAGGGTCAGGCGACCGCACTGCTCGGCCGCCTCGACGCATTGGGCGCGCAGGCGGCCCAGGTTGACGCGGCCGGACTGGGTGTGGCGGGTGCGCACCGGCCACAGCACCGAGGCGCCCAGTTCCACCGCCTTCTCGGCCAGGAAATCGGTGCGGTCCTTCTTGAGCGGCGCGAACAGCAGCCAAGGCCCCTCTTCCGCCGCCTGCGAGCGGGTCCGGGCACCGACCACGACGCGGCCGCGCTTGCGGTCGAGCGTGGTCAGGACGGCCCGCCACTCGCCGTCGCGGCCGTTGAACAGGGCCACCGGGTCGCCGGCCGACAGGCGCAGGACGCCGCCCAGGTAGCGGGCCTGGGCCGGCGTCAGGTCCGGCGTCGCCCCGGCGGCGAGATCGTCGTTCACGAACAGTCGGGTCGGGGTGCGGGGCATGGCGGGATGATAACCGGGAACGGGCCGCGGGAGTCCGGGAATCGGCGCCGTCTTGCGAGGGTGGATCAAACTTGATGCGGCCGGTCATGCCCGGTCAGCGGTCGGGTGAGGTTTATAACCTTCGGGAAGCTCAGGCGCTTCGACCAGCCTCTTTCGGGTTTCTCCGCCTGAGGGGGGACTCGCCGCCCGCTCGAGGATCAGGAATCCGTAGGCCGCGATGCAGAGCGCCCCGTGATGGTGGAAGCCGGTCCACCCCCGGCCTTCATAATGGCCGAGGCCCAGTTCCTGTTTGAGTTCCAGGTCATCCCGTTCGATCAGCCAGCGCAGCTTGGCCAGATAGACCAACCGGTCGATGGAGGTATCGGCGGGCAGATTGGAGACCCAGAACTTGCTGGGTTCCGGTTCCTCCTCGGGCCACTCCATCAACAGCCAGTGTTCGGGCCGGGGTTCGGCCCGTCGCCGGTCGCCCTGGGCCGGGCGGACCTGGATGGCGGCGAACCGGCCCGTGAGATCTTCGGCCGCGCCCTCGTGCCAGGTCACGGTTTGCCAGGCATCCTCGGCAAGACCGGCAGCCAACTCGGCCACCTGTTCGACCGGCGCATCATCACCACCCCTGCGCAAGGTCTTACGCCGTCGGCCTCGCTTGGAACCGTCCGCCTCGGGAACCGATGGGGTCATGCCTTCGGGCCAGACCGTTGTTTTGCCGGAAATGCCAACGGCAAACGACAATCCCAAAGCAGCTATGCCGTCACGGAATGCACCGGAGTTGCCGTAACCCGCATCCGCCAGAACCACTCCCGGATCGATGCCTTCGCTCAAGGCGTCCTCGATCTGGCCAAGGGCGATCTCCGGTTTGGTCTCGAAGGTGACGTTCTCCGGCACTTTGGCCTTCTTGCGCCGGACTTCATCAACGGCCCAGGTTTCAGGAAGGTACAGTCGCCACGCCACCGGCAGGCTCAAGGTCGTCGTCGCCACCGAAAGCGAGACCGCTACCTGGCAGTTGTCCTGCTTGCCCAGTTGCCCGCTGTATTG
>JANQGL010000436.1 GCA_028277325.1 Magnetospira sp. | reverse complement strand
GCGCCGCGCGCCTGGCACGCCCTGGCCAACACCCTGTTCGCGGCCGGCGACGCCGAGGCGGCCGTGGCGGCGGCCGGGCGGGCGCTGGCCCTCGACCCCGGGTTCGCGTCGGCCCGCTCGATTCTCGGCCAGGCGCTGGTCGCCGCCGGACGGTTGACGGCGGCGCTGTCCGAGCTGGAACGGGCGCGGGCCTGCGATCCCGACCGCCTGGGACCGCGCCTCGGCCGGGCCCGGGCGCTGTTGCTGGCCGGCCGCCTGGAGGACGGATTCGCGGCGTTCGGCGACCGCTGGCGGCGGGTGCGGCCGCTGCTGCCGGACCTCGACAGGCCGCGCTGGGACGGCACCCCGGACCTGTCGGCGACCCTCCTCCTGCACCCGGAGCAGGGGCTGGGCGACAGCCTGATGGCGGCCCGGTTCGTCGCCGTGGCCCGGCAGCGGGTCGGTCGCGTGGCGGTGATGGTGCAGCCGTCCCTCGACCGGCTGCTTCGGGGTCTGGCGGGGGCCGACCTGGTCCTGCCGCTGGGCGCGCCGGTGCCGCCGCACGACCTGCAGGCGTCGCTGCTCGACCTGCCGCACCTGCTCGACATCGGACCGTTCGACCTGCCGGGGCCGATCCCCTACCTGCGGGCCGAGGCGCGGCCGTCGCGCCGCCTCGACGACCGGCGGCTGCGGGTCGGCCTGGTATGGGCCGGCAGCCCGACCCACGGCAACGACGCCCAGCGGTCCTGCGGCCTGCGCGCCCTGATGCCGCTGATCGAACGGGACGGCACGCGCCTGGTGTCGTTCCAGATCGGCCCGGCGCGCGCCGACATCCGGCGGCTCGGGCTCGGCGGCCTGATCGAGGATCCGACGCCGCACATCGCCGACTTCGCCGACACCGCGCGGTTGCTGATGGACATCGACCTCCTGATTACCGTCGACACCGCGATCGCGCATCTGGCCGGAGCCATGGGACGCCCGGCCTGGGTGCTGCTGGCGCACGCGCCCGACTGGCGCTGGCAGCTCCGGCGGAGCGACTCCCCCTGGTATCCGAGCCTGCGCCTGTACCGGCAGCCGGCGCCCGGCGACTGGGCGTCGGTCGTCGCCGACCTCGTGGCCGATCTGGATCAGGAAATGTCGAGCGCCGCCGAGACCCGGGCGATCCAGGCCGCCACCGCCGGATAGGCGGCGAGATCGAACCCGCCCTCGGGCGCCAGGCGGGTGTAGGCGACCAGGGCGACGTCGGCCACCGTGAGACCCGGCGGCACCAGCCAGTCGCTGTTCGTCAATGCCTGTTCCATCCGCCGCAGGGCGGCATGGCCTTGCGCCATGCGGCCCTCCGAAGGGGTTTGGCCGCGCCGCCGCTCGCTGCGCGCCACCGCGATCGCCGGCTCGTGGCTGTACTGCTCCCAGAACATCCATTCGAACACCTTGGCGCGGCGGAACGGATCGTCGGGCAGCAACGGCGAGCCCTCGGCCAGATAGGCGATGATGGCGTTCGACTGGGCCAGCACCCGCCCGCCGTCCCAGGCCACCACCGGCACCTGGCCGACCGGATTGAGGGCCAGGAACCAGTCGCGCCGGGTGTCGCCGGCCTCGAGATCGATGCCTTCCCAGGTGTAGGGGATGCCCAGAAGGTCGGCGGTGTACTTGACCTTGAGGCAATTGCCGGACGTCGCGTCGCCGTAGACTCGCATCACCCGGCGGCCAGCTTGCCGAGGATGTCGTCGACCGCCGCGTCGACCTCGGCTTCGGGCAGCCGGCAGGTGCCGGCGCCGTGATGGCCGCCGCCGCCGTGATCGAGCAGGATGCGGCCGATGTTGGCGGTCGACGAGCGGTCGATGATCGACTTCCCGACCGCGATCTCCACCCGGCCGTCGTCCGGTCGCCGCGGCGAGATCACCACCGAGGCCTTGCTGTCCGGATAGAGGCCGTAGATCATGAACCGGTTGCCCGGCCGCACCACCGACTCCCCGCGCAGATCGACCACCACGGTGGCGCCGCGGACCGTCGCGTTGCGGCGCAGCTGCATCTCGTGGTACTCGACCTCCCCCTGATAGCAGTGGAGGCGCTCCTCCACGTCGGGGATTTGCAGGATCTCGTCGATCGGCGTGTGGCGGCAGTAGGTCATCATGTCGCGCATGAGCTGCTCGTCCGGGATCGAGAACGACCGGTAGCGGCCCAGCCCGGTGCGCGGATCGAGCAGGAAATTGAGCATCGTCCAGTGATCGGGCGCCAGGATGTCGTCGATCTCGTAGTCGGCCGAATCGGCCCGGTCGACCTCGGCCATCAGGGCGGGCGAGATGGCCGGGAACCGTTCGGCGCCGCCGAAATGCTCGTAGACCACGCGCGCCGTCGACGGCGCCTCGGGATCGTTGACGATCTCGCCCAGTCCGGCCACCCGCGCGGTCTCGCTCACATGGTGATCGAAACACTTGCGAACCCCGTGGGCGTAGGGCAGGTTGGCGGAGATGTCCTTGTCCCCGATCGCGATCTCGCCCTGTTGCATCTGCCAGGGTTCGGCGAACCGCACGTCGTCGACCATATCGAGTTCGTGGAACAGGGCGCCGCAGACGACACCGTCGAAGTCGGCACGAGTGATGAGACGGAATTTATCGTTGCTCACGGTCCGGTCTCCACTGTTGAGGGAAGAAGAATATCCGTCCCTCCGCATCCCCACAATTCAGAAATCGGTGCGGTTGCTGACCATCGCCTGGTGGAAGGTGGCCATGCCGGCATGGCAGTTGACGGCGGCGCGCGCCAGGCCCACCGCGAGGACGGCGCCCGACGCCTCGCCCAGCCGCATGCCAAGGTCGAAGAAGGCCCGCATGCCGAGATGCTCGACCAGATGCCGGTGCGCCGGCTCGGCCGACACGTGGGCGACCCGGCAATGATCCAGCGCCCCCGGCTGGAAGGCCTGCAAGGGCGCCGCCGCGGCGCAGCACACGAATCCGTCCAGCATCACCGGAATGCCCCGCAGGCGACCGGCCAGCACCGCCCCGGCCATCGCCGCCAGTTCGCGCCCGCCGAGGCAGCGCAGGACCTCCAGCGCGTCGGTCATCGCCGCCCGGTTGGTGGCCATGCCGTCGGCGACCACCGCGGTCTTGTTGGCGAGCGCGGCGCCGGTCACCCCGGTGCCGGGCCCGGTCCAGTAGCCCGCGTCGCCGCCGAACAGGGCCAGACAGACGGCGGCGGCGGAGGTGGTGTTGGCGATTCCCATCTCGCCCAGGCACAGAAGGTCGGCCTCGCGGTCGATCGCCTCCATGCCGAACGCGAACGCGTGCACGAACTCGGCCTCGCTCATCGCCGGGCCGAGGGTGAAATCGGCGGTCGGCCGGTCGAGATCCATCTCGTCGACCGTCAGCGCCACGTCGAAGGTCTTGCAGAGCTGGTTGATGGCCGCCCCGCCGGCCAGGAAATTGGCCACCATCTGGCGCGTCACCTCGGCCGGGAAGGCGGACACGCCGCGTGCCGCCACCCCGTGGTTGCCGGCGAACACATGCGCCGCGATCAGGTCGGCGCAGGGCGGATGGCGACCCTGCCAGGAGGCCAGCCATTTGCTCAACTCCTCCAGGCGGCCCAACGACCCCTCGGGCTTGGTGAGCTGCGGTTCGCGCGCCACGGTCCGCCGCGCCGCCTCGTCATCCGGCCCCGGAAGATCGCGCAGGATCCCGCGAAGGTCGTCCATCGTTCTGACTTCAGGTAACTTTTTCATTTTCCGCTTCTTTCTGGCATTGCCCGTCCCGGATGACCTATAACCCATCCTGGTTGCTGTGCAAAGGAGCCCATGCGATGCCCGACCGGGATTCGGCGGCCGATATCGGCGCCGACCTGTTGCTTGCGTTCGGCTTCCTGACCCGCCTGCCGGTGCCGGCCCGGGCGTGGTCGGACGGCACCGGGCGGCTGGCCCGCGCCGCCTGGGCGTTTCCGGTCGTCGGCCTGGCGGTCGGGACGCTGGCGGCGACGGCCTGGCTGGCGGCCGACCTGATCGGCCTGCCGCCGCTGGCCTGCGGCGCCCTGGCGGTGCTCGCCACGGTGGCGGCGACCGGCGGCCTGCACGAGGACGGACTGGCCGACGTGGCCGACGGAGCGGGCGGCGGAACCCCCGAGCGGCGGCTGGACATCATGCGGGATTCGCGGCTCGGCAGCTACGGCGCCCTGGCCATCCTGTTCGCGGTGCTGGTGCGGGTCGGCGTCTACGGCAGCCTGGACGGCGCCGACGCGGCGTTCGCCCTGTTCCTCGCCGCCGAATCGTTCTCGCGCGCCCTGCTGCCGCAGGCCATGCTGCGCCTGCCGCCGGCCCGCCCCGACGGCCTGGGGCGGGCCGCCGGCAAGCCCTCCGAGGGCCCGGTCAGCGCCGCCCTGCTGATCGGTCTCGCGATCGCCCTGGCGGCGCTCGGTCCGCTGCCCGGCCTGCTGGCGGCGGCGCTCGGCGGGGCGGCCGGCTGGGCGGTGGCGGCCTGGGCGATGCGGCGCCTCGGCGGGCAGACCGGCGACGTGCTCGGCGCGATGCAGATGTGCGGCGGGATCGGAGTCCTGATCGGCGGTGTCGCCGGGGGGACGCTATGAGCGCGGTGACCCGCTGGTGGTGGGTGCGTCACGCCCCGGTGCCGCCGGAGGTCCACGGCGGGCGCATCTACGGCGCCGCCGACGTGCCCTGCGACTGTTCCGACGCCGCCGCCTTCGACGGCCTGGCGCGCCTGTTGCCGGGCGGCGCGGTGTGGGTGGTCAGTTCCCTGACCCGCACCCACCAGACGGCGGCGGCGATCCGCGCCGCCGGCCTGGACGGGCCGGAGGCGCCGGAAGCGGTGGCCGGATTCGCGGAACAGGATTTCGGGACCTGGCAGGACCACAGCTGGGCCGACCTGCATGCCGCAGCCGACCCGGCGATGGAAGCCTTCTGGCGCGTTCCGGCCTTGACCCGCACGCCCGGCGGTGAGAGCTTCGCCGATGTGATCATCCGCGCGGTGCCGGAGGTGGAACGGCTGACCGAGGCGCATGCCGGCCGCGACGTGATCGCGGTGGCCCACGGCGGCACCATCCGCGCCGTCCTGGCCCACGTCCTGCGCCTGCCGCCCGAACAGGCCCTGGCGTTCAGGGTCGACAACCTGTCGGTGACGCGCATCGACCACATCCCGGGCGGCAGCCTGGGCGGCCGCGGACCGGCATGGCGGGTCGGCGCGGTGAACGTGTCGCCGGGCGGTGGCATCGAGTAGGTATTTTTGGACGACGAGACATGAACGAGTCCCTGGATCCCAACCGCCTTCCCACGGCGACCCTGGTGTTGGGCGGCATTCGGTCCGGCAAGAGCGCGTTCGCCGAGCGGCTGATCGAGGCGGCGGGCGACGGCCTGTACATCGCCACCGCCGAGATCAACGACGACGAGATGGCGGAGCGGGTGCGGCGCCACCAGGAACGGCGCGGCGACACCTGGACGACGGTCGAGGCGCCGATCAAGCTGATCGAGGCGATCCGCGAGGCCGACCGTCCGGTCCTGGTCGACTGCGTCACCCTGTGGCTCAGCAACCTCATCTACGCGCAGGCCGACGTGGCGCGCGAGGTGAAGGCGCTGGGCGCCCTGTTGATCGACCCGCCGCGGCCGGTGGTGGTGGTGTCCAACGAGGTCGGCCTGGGCGGCATTTCCAGCAACGAGTTGCAGCGCAGCTTCGCCGACCTGCAGGGCGCCACCAACCAGATCCTGGCCGAGGCGGCGCGCCGCGTCGTCCTGATCTCCGCCGGCCTGCCGCTCGTTCTGAAGGACACCACCCACACATGATCCCCCGCGTTCCCGCGACCGTCATCACCGGCTTCCTCGGGGCCGGCAAGACCACCCTGATCCGCCACCTGATCGACACCGCGGCCGGCCGCCGGCTCGCCCTGATCATCAACGAGTTCGGCGACCTGGGCGTCGACCGCGACCTGCTGACCGGGTGCGGTCTCGCGGGCTGCGGCGAGGACGACGTGGTGGAGCTGACCAACGGCTGCCTGTGCTGCACGGTGGCCGACGAGTTCCTGCCGACCATGGAGGCGCTGCTCGACCGTTCCACGCCGCCCGACCACATCGTGATCGAGACGTCCGGTCTCGCCCTGCCGAAACCGCTGGTCAAGGCGTTCGACTGGCCGGACGTGCGGTCGCGGCTGACCGTCGACGGCGTGGTGACGGTGGTCGACGCCCCGGCGGTGGCGGCCGGCCGGTTCGCCGACGACCCGGCGGCGGTGGCGGCGCGCGCCGCAACGGATGCCGCGCTCGACCATCACGAGGCGCTGGCCGAGCTGTTCGAGGATCAGCTGTCCTGCGCCGACCTGGTGCTGCTCAACAAGGCCGATCTCGCGTCGTCGACCGAGCTGGAGCGCGCCCTGGC
Organism: Magnetospira sp.; assembly: GCA_028277325.1. Taxonomy (GTDB): domain Bacteria; phylum Pseudomonadota; class Alphaproteobacteria; order Rhodospirillales; family Magnetospiraceae; genus JANQGL01. The sequence continues at coordinate 1,711 of JANQGL010000436.1, read as the reverse complement.
CACGGTGCGGGACGGTCTGCGGGACGGCGTGCGGGTGGTGCGCACGGCGCACGGACGGGTCGATTCGCGGATCGTCCTCGGCCTGCACGCGGCGGCCGAGGACGACCTGGACGGACGCCCGTCGCATCACGACGGACCGCACGACCACGACCACGACGACTTCGAGAGCTTCGTGGTCGATCTCGGACCGGTGACCGACCCGGACCGCCTGGAATCGGCGATCCGCGACGCCGTGGCGGCGCACGACGTGCTGCGGGTGAAGGGATTCCTGGACGTGCCCGGCAAGCCGCTGCGTCACGCGGTGCAGGCGGTGGGACCGCGCGTCGAACGCTATTTCGACCGCCCGTGGAAATCGGGCGAGGCACGGGCCAGCCGGCTGGTGCTGATCGGCCCGCACGGCATGGACCGGGCGGCCATCCGCGGATTGCTGGGCGCGTTGTGACCCGGCCGCGGCCGCGACAATTCCGTCCCGGGGCGGAATAAACAAGTTTTTTGCCGGTTGTGACGGCCGTCACATCTAAACCGTGTCGGAAATGCAATGATCCCTCTCGACGCGATGGGGCGGCCTTATCCTCCCCGCATCCCCCAAGCCAACCGTTCCATCGCGTCACCTCGAACTCCCTTGACAAGACCTCCCCGAGAGGCCGGCTCGTTCCTCCCCTCCGAGCCGGCCTCTTTCCGTTTCGCGATGCGCCGCTTATCGCCGCCGCCCATTTGGCCCTGCCGGCGGTGCCGACGCCGCCGGAAGCCCGCCGGAGGTCACGGCCGCAGGAACCCGATCACGTCGTGGACCTCTTCCAGGATCGGCCGGGTGATCGCCCGCGCCTTCGCCGCGCCGTCGCGCAGGATGGCGTCGAGCTGTGCCGGATCGGCCATCAGGCGGCTCATCTCGTCGCCGATCGGCCCCAGGCGGGACACCGCGATGTCGGCCAGCTCCCGCTTGAAGGCGGAGAACGGCTTGCCGGCCTGGGCGGCGATCACGTCGTCCAGGTCCTGGTCGGCCAGGGCGGCGTAGATGCCCAGCAGGTTGGCCGCCTCCGGCCGCCCCTCCAGGCCGTCCCCGGTGTCCGGCAGCGGCTCCGGATCGGTCTTCGCCTTGCGGATCTTGAGGGCGATCTCGTCCGGGCCGTCGGTCATCGCGATCCGCGCGTATTCGGACGGGTCGGACTTGCTCATTTTTTTGGCGCCGTCGCGCAGCGACATCACCCGCGTCGCGGCGCCGAGGATCAGCGGCTCCGGCTGCGGGAACACCGCCACCCCGAAATCGTTGTTGAACTTGGCGGCGATGTCGCGCGCCAGCTCCAGGTGCTGCTTCTGGTCCTCGCCGACCGGCACGTGGGTCGCCTTGTAGGCCAGGATGTCGGCGGCCATGAGGTTGGGATAGGCGTAGAGGCCGACGCTGGCGTTCTCCCGGTGCTTGCCCGCCTTCTCCTTGAACTGGGTCATGCGGTTGAGCCAGCCGAGTCGGGCGACGCAGTTGAGCACCCAGGCGAGCTCGGCGTGGGCCGAGACCTGACTCTGGTTGAAGATGATGCAGGCCTTCGGATCGACCCCGGCGGCAAGGTAGGCGGCGGTCACCTCGCGGGTGTTGTGGGTCAGCTCGGCCGGGCCCTGCCACACGGTGACGGCGTGCAGGTCGACGACGCAATAGATGCAGTCGTAGTCCTTCTGGAGCGTGACGAAATTCCGGATCGCGCCCAGGTAGTTCCCC
>JANQGL010000358.1 GCA_028277325.1 Magnetospira sp. | reverse complement strand
CCGACGAGGTCCTCGAAGGTCGCGCGGGGCCGTTCGACGAAGCGGTCGTAGTCGATTACCAGCAGGTCCAGGTCGGCGGCCGCCACGTCGGCATACATGGTGACGTAATAGAGGCAGCAGCGCTCCAGTTCGCTCATCGCCACGTAGCGGTCCTCGTCGCCGCCGCGCACCCAGTAGGGGATGTACGGCGGTTCGGCGGTCTTCAACGGGAACACGCGCGGCGCCCCGTAGAGATCGGCGTCGGCGTTCCAGCCCTTGCGCAGCACCGAGACGAGGACGCTTTCCGGGCGCCGCCCCATGACGATCACCGGCATCTCCGGATACAGGGCACGGAACGGACGCAGGTAGGGCAGCAGGTCGACGCTCTTGAAGGCGAGGTGTCGCGCTTCCGCGGCGGCCACGATGTCCGGGCGGCGGAACGCGGTGTCCAGGCGCGCCTCCACCTCGGCGGCCGGCTTGGCCTTCCAGACCGAGGAGTCGTCGTGCCGGTTGAGGTTCAGGTAGCGCCCGGTGACGGCGCCGACCGTCAGGTCCTCGTACAGATAGGCCTCGAACAGGAACCGCCACGCGTCGCCGGGCAGGCGGCCGATCAACGGCACCAGATGATAGAGGAACGGCGGCTCAAAGGCGTATTCCATGCCGTCGAGGGAGTGGAACAACTGCCCCATCATGGTGCTGCCGGTGCGGGTCGAGCCGGAGATGAAGATCGTGCGGGCGATCGCGGCGCGGGCTTCGGGGGTGGCGTACAGGCTCATCGGGGAAACGGGGGTCCTTGGATCAGGGGCGGGGAAAGGTCAGGGCAGTTCGACCCGCACGGTGCCGAAGGCTTCGGCGTGTTGGCAGCCGAGCACCCGCCCGAACTGCGCCGCCCGATCGCGCACGAAACCCTCCCAGGCGCCGCCGGTGCGTCCGTATTCGGACTCGTAGGTGGCGATCAGGTTCAGCTTGGCGTCCAGATGCCCGGTGATGTCGACGAAACAGCGCGGATCGAGCGCGGCGGTGCCCATGTACCAGTTGCTGGCGTAGGTGAGTACCGAGCGGACCCGCCGGCAGGCGTGCAGGGTGGCACGGCCGAGCGCCTGATGGTCGGGGTGGGTGTCGGCCTCCCAGTGGGTCAGCACCACGTCCGGTCGCACCGCGTCGAGAACCCGGAGCAGGGCCACGTTCAGGGGCTCCGCGAAAGCCAGGTCGAACACCTTGAAATCGCCGAGGATCAGCCGCGCGCCCAGCTTCGCGGCCGCCGACTCGGCCTCGACACGGGCTACCTCGGCGGTGCGGATCGGTGTCCCGTCGGGCGCCGCGTAGGCGGACTCGGTGGCCGTGTAGACGGTCACCGAATGACCGGCGGCGGCCCATTTGAGCAGCGCGCCGCCGCAGCCCAACTCCACGTCGTCGGCGTGTGCCCCGATGGCGAGGATGTTCACGCGCCCTTCTCCAACACGAACAGATGAAAGCCGGGCGGGTGCGCGGCGTCGGTGATCCAGTCCAACTCACACAGCGGCAGCAGCAGCGGCAGGATGCCCTCGATCCATTTCGCCTTGATCGCCGCCCGGTTCTCCGGGGCGAGCTTGTTGGCCATCTCGATCAGGAACGGCGAGATCGGCCGCAGTCCGATGTCCCAGGCTTCCAGTACCGTCTTGGAGAGGTAGCGTCGATGGTGCGCCACTTTCAGGCCGACTGCCGCGAAGTCGTCCCGCCAGGCATCGAACGTCTTGCAGTGGCGGATGTTGTCGGAGCGCCCGCGATCGATCAGGTGCAGCCACTGCCAGCGCGGATCGCCGCCCTGGACGTACAGTCGCTGGTAGAACGAGTAGTCGCGGAAGGTCTCGCTCGGCACCTGCAGCAGCACCCGGCCGTCATCACGCAGCACCCGGCGTATCTCGCGCAGGGTCAGCGGATAATTGTCCAGCCAGTAAAGAATATTCGAGTAGACGGTGCCGAAGCGGCCGTCCTCCAGCGGCAGGTCCGCGTTGGCGTCGGCCTCCACCACCTCGCGATAGAGGCCGGTGGAGAACGCCTTGCGCAACAGGGCGTCCTTGTGATCGAGGCCGACGTCGACGGTCCAGGCGGGCGGAGTCCGGACGTCTGGGCGAGTGTTGGCGTCGCTGAAATTGTAGATGTCCACCTTGTCGAAAAAGGCGTCCAGGTCGCCGACCTGCGAGAAGGCGTCGAAGTCGGGCGCCATCCGGCCGCCGGCCCGGGTGAAGGTGAACAGGCCGTCGCCGCACCCCAGGTCGAGCACCGGGCCCGACATCCCAACCTCGTCGAGGGCGAGGCAGTCCAGGGCCCGCCACAAGGCGGTTTCCGGCCGCAGCCAATACATCTCCAGGAATGCGCGCAGGTAACGCTCTTGCGGGGTCACGGGGCCAAGTTTCCTTCCTCGGATTTCCGCGCCGCGCGGCTGATCAGCCAGCCGGCGTCGATCTCGCTTCCCTCGGCCCGCGCCGCCCGCGCCAGGGTCTCGGCGCGCGCGAATTGCTCCGGAGTGTCGACGGTGAAACTCAAACCCGGCGCCGCGCGGCCGGGCAGCGGCGGCAGGGTCGCGCGAAGGAACAGTGCAGGATTCTCCAGGATGTACTCGTTGACGTGCTCGCGATGGTGCGGGGCCAGCCCCTCGCGCGCCGAGCGGGCCAGGGCCTCGGTGGCGAAGACCTCCAGGCCGAGTCCGATCGGCAGGCCGGCGGTCACGTTTTCGGTGTAGTCGTTGCCAGCTGCCAGATGCGCCATCGCCAGACGGCGTCCTTCGGTCACGTCGACGAACGGGTTGTCGCCGGTTGCGCGGACCACGTGATCCAGGCGATGCGCCTCGGCGCAACGCAGGTAACGGTCGAGCACGTCGGTCTCGTCGCCCCGGAACACCGCGTATCCCATCGACGCCGCCAGATCGGCCAGCGGGTCGTTGTCGGCTCCGTCGCCGGTCGCCAGGATCACCGGCCAGGCGGCGTCGAGGCGTCGCAGCCGTTCCAGGCACCAGGCGATCATCGGTGTGCCGTCCAGCGGTCGCAGTACCTTGCCCGGCAGACGGGTCGAGCCGACCCGGGACTGCACCACGACGCCGAGGCGCGACCCGCTCATGCTGTCTCGCGCCGCCGCCGAATCAGATCGCGTGCCGCCGGACCCATATTCATCAGGGCGTCCAGGGCCGACAGGTAGGGCACGAAATCACCGTGCCGCTGCGCGTAGACCGGATGCTCGTAGGGGCGGATCTCCGGCCAGATGCCTCGCGCCGCGAAGGGTGCCGGATCCAGGTAGTCTGCCGAGCCGCTGCCGGTCAGATAGTGGTCGCCACCCGCCGCCTCGGTCAGCCGGGCCAGTTTCTCGCTCTTGGCGCCGGGCTGCGCGAGATCGGACGCGAAAAGGGTCTCCGCCGTCACGTCCAACAGGCCGCGCATCCACTCCAGAACCGCCATGTTGTGGTCGACCATCCGGACGAGGCCGCGTCCGTAAAGGGCTTCGAATTCGGGGAATATCCGGTCAAAAAAGGGCGCCTTGCGGTAGTTCTCGCGGATCAGGTTGAGGTTGCCTCGCCGCCAGTCGCCGCCATCTTCGTCAACCAGCCGGACCTCGGAGATCGGCGCCTCGAAATCGGTCTTGCGCACCGACAGGGTCAGCCAGGCGGCGCCGCGCGGCGTCTTGATCTTGTCGCGGTGCTGCCAACCGCGGCGGATGAACTGCACGTCGTCGAGCACGATGTAGACGTTGCTGTCCTCCAGCCGCTGGAAGAAACCCAGATGCGGCGCGAAGTCCGGCTGATGGATGCAGACGGTGCGGGTCATGCGGCCAGCAGGCTTTCCGCGACGGCGACGGCGCGCGCCAGTCCGTGTCCGTCGACCGCCGACCGCCCGCGCGCCGCCATCTCGGCGCGCGTGCCCGCATCGGCGCAGAGATCGGCCAGGGCGCGGCGGGCCGCGTCGGAATCCAGGCCGCCCCCCCAGCCCAGGTCGCGGGCGAAGCCGGCCGCCGCCGCGTGGCGGATGGTCGCGGCCTCGTGCCGCTCGGCGGCGACGGCGGCGACCGGCAGACCGAGCGCAGCCGCCTCGAACAGCATCATCCCGCCGGCCGAGACCAGCAGATCATGATCGGCCAGCCGGGCCAGGAAATCGCGCGGCGCCCGCTGCACCGTCACCCGATGCGGCGATGCGGCGATGGCGGCGCGGAGCGCGGAGTCGGCGTCCGCTTCGACGCCCGGTCCCAGGTTCACGGTCGCCTCCAAGGGCTCAACGCCCTCCTCCAGCAGGGCCAGGGCGCGCGGCGCGATTGCGTGATCGTCGGTGCCGCCGAACGCCAGCATCACCCGCGGCCGTTCCGGTGCCGGACGGTCGGCGCGCCGAGCCGCCAATGGCACGATGTCCGGATGCAGGATCAGGTAATTCAAACCGGTATGCAGACCCGGCCGCGCCGTCGGCGTGTCGCCGCGCAGGCCGGCCAGGGCGTTGATCACCGCGTCGGCCCGGGTCAGGCCGGCTCCGGTATCGTCGAAGGCCAGGCTGCGGACTCCGGCCAGGGGCGCCCAAGCGCCGTCCTGGGTGTCCAGCAGGTCGAGCACCAGCAGGTCGGGCGCCCCTGGCCAGCAGGCCCGGCGGCGGCGCCACCGTGGCGTCGTCCAG
>JANQGL010000292.1 GCA_028277325.1 Magnetospira sp. | reverse complement strand
GACGGCAGGTCCAGCGGGATCACCGGGATCGACAGGTCGAGCGCCTTGGCGAGGCCGCCCGGGTCGTCCTGGATCAACTCGCCGGTGCAGGACGACCCGACCAGCAGGGCCTGCGGCTTGAAGCGCTCGGCGGCGGCGCGTGCCGTGGTCTGGAACAGGGTCGCGGTGTCGCCGCCGAGATCGGTCGCCATGAAGGTGGAATAGGACACCGCCGGCCGGTGGTCGCGCCGCTCGATCATGGTGAACAGCAGGTCGGCGTAGGTGTCGCCCTGCGGCGCGTGCACCACGTAATGCACCCCCCGCATCGCGGTGGCGATGCGCATGGCGCCGATCTGCGGCGGTCCTTCGTATGTCCAGACCGTCAGTTCCATGACCTCAGACCTTCAGCAGGCGGCGCCGGACCAGCGGCCGGGCGAACAGCTCGGCGAGCTCCCCCGCTTGCTCATAGCCGTGGATGGGCGAAAACACCAGTTCGATGGCCCATTTGGTCGTCAGGCCCTCGGCCTCCAGCGGATTCGCCAGGCCGAGCCCGCACACCGACAGGTCGGGCCGCGCGGCGCGGCAGCGGTCGAGCTGGCGGTCCACGTCCTGGCCCTCGCTCAGCACGGTATCGGCCGGCAGCAGGTCCAGTTCCTCGGCCAGGTTCCTGCGGTGCAGCCAGGGCGTGCCCACCTCGACCGGCCGCATGCCCAGTTCGCGGGCCAGGAAGCGGGCCAGCGGGACCTCCAATTGCGAATCCGGAAAGAAGAAAATCCGCTTGCCGTCGAGGACGTCGCGATGGCGGGCGAGCGCGGTGCGGGCCCGCTCGCGCGGCGCCGCGATGGCCGCCTCGAACGCCGCCGGATCGATGTCCCAGGCGTCGGCCGCCGCCTTCAGCCACAAAGTGGTGCCCTCGGCGCCGAACGGGAACGGCGCCGCCAGGCGGCCGGCCCCCCGTTGCTCGAGCAGGCGCGCCGTCTCGCCGAGGAACGGCTGCGCCATCAGGAAACGGGTGTTGCGACCGACCGCCGGCAGGTCGCCGGCCTGGCGCGCCGGCAGGAACCGAACCTCGGGGATGCCGACCGCCGCCAGCAGGCGGGCGAACTGATCCTCCACCACGTCCGGCAGGGTGCCGACCACCAGCAGCTCGCGATCGCCGTTCGCCGGCGCCGCCCGCATCTCCGGCACCAGGGCGGCCAGGCAGGCGTCCTCGCCCTGGGTGAACGAGGTTTCCAGGCCGCTGCCGGAATAGCTCAGCACCCGGGTCGCCGGGGCGTGGCGGTCCGACAGCCGCTGGGCGGCCTTGCCGAGGTCGATCTTGATCACCTCCGACGGGCAGGAGCCGACCAGGAACAGCAGCTTGATGTCGGGACGCCGCTCCAGCAGGCGGCCGACCACCCGATCCAGTTCGTCATGGGCATCGGCCAGCCCGGCCAGGTCCTGCTCCTGCAGGATCGCGGTGGCGAAGCGCGGCTCGGCGAAAATCATCACTCCGGCCGCCGACTGCATCAGATGGGCGCAGGTGCGGGAGCCGACGATCAGGAAGAACGCATCCTGGATCTTGCGGTGCAGCCAGATGATGCCGGTCAGGCCGCAAAAGACCTCGTGCTGCCCTCTTTCCCGAAGCACCGGGGCCTCGCGGCAACCGAAATCGGCGGCGGATTCGGATGCGGCCCCGGGCATGCTCATTTGGTCAAGCCCGCCGCCGCCTCGGCCTCGAGGCGCTCCTGGAGTCGCGCCGCACGCAGCTTGAGCAGGAACTGACCGGCGTTGACCACATAGGCGGCATAGGCGGCGAGCGCCAGGATCATCAGCCGCTGCGGATCGAGCCAGTCGAACATCAAGGCGCCGATATAGGCGGTGTGCAGCGCGATGACCAGCATGCTGAACACGTCCTCCCAGAAAAAGGCCGGCGCGAACAGCCACTTGCCGAACACGTCCTTTTCCCAGATCGATCCGGTGATCATGATCGTGTAAAGGATGCCGGTCTTCACGACGACCGAGATGTTGGCCGCCGCCAGGCCCTCGCCGGTGACCAGATAGCCGACCACCAGCCACAGGCTGACCAGGAACACCACGAACTGCAACGGGGCCAGGATCCCCTGGACCAGGGTCCACGGCGACCGGTCGCGGCGCACCCGCTCCTCCGGGGTGTACAGCGGCGGACGCGACGGGCGCGGCGGACGCGGGGTCGGGGCACCGCCCCCGTCCCCGTTCCGGACCCGCAACAACCCGGCGTGGGCGTTCCACGGGCAGCCGTCCACCGCCGCGAAGGCGCGATCGAAATCGAACCAGGCGCCGAGCCGCGACCACGCTCCCTCGGTGGCCGGCCGGTCGGCCCGACCCAGGGTCGCGGCGCCGAACCGCCGCTCGCCCGAAGTCGCGCGCAGGCGCTGCAGATGGACCTCGCCGGCGTGAGCCTGCCACGGGCAACAGGCCACCGCGGCAACCAGGCGGTCGATGTCGAACAACCTGGACAAACGGCCGAAAACGCCGGCGATCCCAGCGCCCGACCCAGACCCCCGAAGGGATTGCTGATGTCGCATGTCGCTCCTCCCAGAGCGCGGCAGGGCGGGTCCGGCCAGTCTAGGCTTCCCGGCCGCCGCGTGTCAACTCGGCATGACGTAAACTAAACTTGACTTACCCTGTTTTGCAAGCCCTTAGTTTTTTTGCGGACTTGCCATGGAGGCCGGTGTGACGTAATGTCATCGAGCCCTTTGTTCGGTCCCGAAGTGGGCGCTCGGGACGATGGACGCGACAAAGGGCATCCGAGAGAGGAACGAGCAAAGACGACAGCCTCCAAAATGCCGCCGGCCGACCACATCGAGAGGGCATCGTGGCGGGCGGATGTGATCGGGTGCTGGGGAGCACCCGAAAAAGTGGGGTAATGTTGCTTCGGCCGCCGAATTCACCCCGCACAGGGGAGGGAAGGTTTTTAGGGGGAACGCAAATGACCTGCTCACAGCAGTCCCAAGACTCGGCCGTTGCCTTTTGGCGCGCCGGTGGCCCGGACGCCCAGATCGACGCACGCGTCCGCCCGCCCGCCGCGCCGGACGCCCGGTCGGCCGATCATCCGTTGGCCCAGGTGATCCAGAGCGAAGTGATCCCGCGCCTGCTGGTCGCCCACCGCACGAGCCCGACCAACGAGGAATCGCCGTGGCACAAGGGCGGCGAGCTGGCCGCCGAGGCGATGCCGGTGCCGGTGCCCGACGACATCGCGCATTTCGCCCGCCTCTTGCTGACCCGCGAGATCTCCGACGCCCTGTCCTACGTGGACGACCTGGTCGCCCAGGGCATGGGCTTCGAATCGGTGTACCTCGACCTGCTGTCGCCGACCGCCCGCTTCATGGCCGACGCCTGGAAGTCGGACAGGCGGGATTTCGTCGACGTGACGATCGGCCTGATGCAGTTGCAGCGTGTCTTGCGCGAAATGGGCCGCGCGTTCGACAATGACTGCGTCGAATCGCCGGGCAAGCGCCGGGCCCTGCTGTGCGGCATGCCGGGCGAGCAGCAGTTCTCCGGAATCACCCGGCTGGCCGAATCGTTGCGCCGCGCCGCCTGGTTCGAGTTCCTGCGCCGGGCCGGCTGGCATGTGGTCAGCGGGCCGACCGTGGACTCCAACCGCGACCTTGAGCAACTGGTGCGCGACGACTGGTTCGCGGTGGTCGGCCTGTCGGTGAACTGCGACATTCAGGTCGACGGCCTGATCACGGCGGTTCGGAAAATCCGCCGCGCGTCACGCAATCAGTCGGTGCAGATCATGGTCGGGGGCGCAATCTTCGACACCAGCGAAAAACTGGCGGAACTCGTGGGGGCCGACGCCGTCTGTTCGGACGGGCCGGGCGCGGTCGTCGAGGCGGAATCGTTGCTGCGAGCCATGCCGTAACCCAGCCCGCGGCGCTTTGCGTCCGCGCGCGATCTGGCGGTAAGACCGGTGAAGCAATTCAAAGCGCTGCAAACATCGCTGACCGGACTGGACGCCCCCGAGGTCGCGGCCCTGATCACCGGCACCGCCGACATCGCGTTGCTGCTCGATGAGAGCGGCGTGATCCGCGAGGTGTTCCTCGGCCAGGAGGATCTGCCGCTGGCCGCCCAGGGCGAGTGGCTCGGCTGCCCCTGGATCGATACCGTCACCGTCGAAAGCCGCCCCAAAATCGAGGCCCTGCTGCGCGCCTCGTCGCTCGACGGCCAGGCCCAGTGGCGGCAGGTCAACCACCCGGCCCTGTCCGGCCCCGACGTCCCGGTCAGCTATTCCGCGATCCGCTACGGGAGCACCGGCAACGTGCTGGCGGTGGGCCGCGAGCTGCGCTCGGTGGCGGTGATGCAGCAGCGCCTGGTCGAGGCCCAGCAGTCGCTGGAACGCGACTATTCGCGCCTGCGCCAGTTGGAGACCCGCTACAGCCTGCTGTTCAAGCTGTCGTCGGAGGCGGTGTTCATGGTCGACGCGGCGAGCCGGCGGGTGGTCGAGGCCAACCCGGCGGCGGTCAGCCTGTTCGGCGAGGCGGCGCCGCAGATCGTCGGTCGCGCCTTCCCGTTCGGATTCGACGACGTGGGGATGCAGGGGGTCGAGTCCCTGCTCGCCGACGTGCGCGCCGCCGGCAGCGGCGACGCGGTGCTGGCGGCCCTGAGCGGCGACGGCCGCCAGGTGATGGTGTCGGCCTCCCTGTTCCGCCAGGAGCGGGCGGTGGTGTTCCTGGTCCGCCTGACCCCGCAGCAGGCCGACGACGCCGGCAGCCTGCTGCCGAAGACCCGGACCCTGGTGTTCGATGTCCTCGAATCGATGCCCGACGGGTTCGTCATCACCGACCTCGCCGGGCGCATCCTGATGGCCAACACGGCGTTCCTGGAACTGGCCCAGCTGGCCACCGAGAAACAGGCGCGCGGCGAGCCGCTGGGCCGTTTCGTGGGGCGCGCCGGGGTCGACATCAACACCCTGATCGGCAATCTCAAGGCGACCGACTTCGTGCGCCTGCTCAACACCACCCTGCAGGGCGACCACGGATCCACCTCCGACGTGGAGATCTCGGCGGTCGGGGTGCCGCACGGCGACCCGCCCTGCCTCGGCTTCGTGATCCGCGACGTCAGCCAGCGGCTGTCCACCACGCCGCTGACCGGCAACGACCTGCCGCACTCGGTGGACCAGCTCACCGAACTGGTCGGCCGGGTGCCGCTGAAGGACATCATCAGCGACACCAACGACATGATCGAGCGGCTGTGCATCCAGGCGGCGCTCGACCTGACCGGCGACAACCGCGCCTCGGCGGCCGAGATGCTCGGCCTGTCGCGGCAGAGCCTCTACGTCAAGCTGCGCCGCTACGGGCTCGGCGACCTGGATTCCGACAACCGGGTGTGACGCCTAATATCGATGGAGCAACGGATGGTCGGAACGGACGAAGCGGCAGCGAACCTTGCTCAGAGCCTGGTCCAGCTCCGCGAGCTGCGCGGCTGGACCCAGCAGCGGCTCGCAGAGCTGGCCGGGATTCCCCGTCCGACGGTCGCGAACCTGGAGTCGGGCTCGGCGAATCCGACCCTCGCGGTGCTCGTGCGCATCGCGACGGCGTTGCAGGTGACCCTCGACGAGCTGGTGAGCCCACCCCGAGCCACCGCGCGACACTACCGCCGCGGTGCTGCGTGGGAAGCTCGTCGCGACACTACCGCCG
>JANQGL010000234.1 GCA_028277325.1 Magnetospira sp. | reverse complement strand
CCTGGACCCCGAGGGCTTCCTGTTCGTGGCGGGGCGGGCCAACGACATCGTCAACGTGGGCGTCGCGCAGCGCCGTCAGGTCGATCTCGTCGTCGCCCTCGATGCAGAGCACCAGCAGTTCGCCGAGCGGACTGTCGGCGTCGGTGATGCCGCAGACGGCGAAGCTGACCCGCCCCAGGTGCGGTGCGACCACGTCCTCCACCTCGTCTGGCGAGACGTTGCGGCCGCCCACGTTGACGATGTCGTTGGCCCGCCCCGCCACGAACAGGAAGCCCTCGGGGTCCAGGCGGCCGATATCGCCGGTACGGAACCAGCCGTCGGCGGTGGCCGACGCCCACAGGTCCGGCTGCCGCCAGTAGCCGACCGCACAGCTCGATCCGCGCACCCGGATCTCGCCCTCGGCATCGGGATCGAGCCGCCGCCCGTCGGGGCCGAAGATCCCCACTTCCATGCCCGGGCTCGCCTGACCGGCCGAGGCCAGCCTTTCCGGACGGACGCCGAAGTGATGGGCGGTGGCGAAGATCGCCTCGGTCAGGCCGAAGTTCTGATAGATGCGGGCCTGCGGCATCAATTCGAGCAGGCGCTCCTTGTGGCGCAGGGCGAGTCTCTGCGAGGCGATCTCGACCCAGCGGACGGTTCCGCAGACCTTGGCGAAGGGGGCGTCGAAGTGCTTCAGCAGCATCGCATAGACGGCGGCCGGGCCGCCGATCGCGGTGCAGCGATGGCGCCCGAGAGTGCCGAGCAGCTTGATCGGATCGATGGTGCCTTCCTGGCAGACGACGGTTCCGCCGACCTGGAACGCGAGGCGCACCCGACCGAAGCCGAACACGTGATCGACCGGCGCCGCCAGGCATTCGACCAGGCGGTCGTCGATCCGCATGATCTCGATCCGGTTGTCGATCGAGTCCTGGAGCGCCAGATAGGTCAGCATGGCGCCCTTGCGGCGCGCCGAGGAGGTGCCGGAGGTGAAGAACAGCATGGCCAGGTCGGCCGCCTCCACCGGCCGCCGCCAGGGCGCGTCCTCCGCCACCCCGGGCGTGTCCACGGGCGGCAGGACGAAGACCGGCGGACCGTCGCTCACCGCGATCCGTTGCGCCCGCTCGTCGCTCCCGGCGAGCAGCGCGGCCGGGGCGCTCTGGGCGGCGATCTCGCCGCGCGCCCGGTCGTCGAGGGCCGGCATCGGCACCGCGACCACGCCGGCCGCCAGCGCCGCGCAGTAGCCGGTCACCGCATGGAGCGGGGTGGCGGTGTCGACCCCGACCCGTTCGCCCTTGTCGATCCCGGCGGCGATCAATGACGCGGCGGCCCGCCGCACCCGCCCGAACATCTGCCGGTAGGTGACGGCGCGCTCGCCGGACACCATCGCCACCCTGTCCGGGGTGGCGGCGGCATGCTGGCGCAGCCAGTCGTGCGGCCGCCGCACCACGCGCCGGGCGGGCGGTGTCGCTTCCACCGAATAGGCGACTCCGTCGCCGTAGTGCCGGGGCATCGGTTGTCTCTCCGGGTCTCGCTCAGGTGGCGTTCACGAGGTCGACCAGATCGCCCAGAGTGCGCACCCGTGCGACCGCGTCGAGCGGCAGGTCCTTGTGATGGCGGTCCTGGATCGCGTTGAGGATGTTGATCCAGCTCAGGGAATCCCAGCCGGGGACGGCCTCCAGGGGGCTGTCGGGGGACAGCTCCACCTGCGCGCCGAGGCTCAGGAACTCGCGGATCAGGGCGGCGACGTCGTCATGGGTGACCATGGGCGGGACTCTCCGTTGCGGCGGCGGCTCAGCCGGCGAGCAGGATGTCGAGGTCGGACAGGATGGTTTCGAGCGGCTCGCAGCCGATCGACAGCCGGACCAGGTTGGGCTCCAGGCCGATCGCCGCCAGCTGGCCCTCGGACTTGCCGTGGTGGCTCATCACCGAGGGCACCTCGATCAGGCTGTCGACGCTGCCGAAACTGGGCGCCATCTTGGTCGACACCATGCGGCCGATGCGCTGCATCATGGCGTGACGGTCGATCCCGGTGACGAAACTGATCACCGCGCCGCCGTGGTCGTGGTAGGCCGCGAACAGCGCCGCCTGATCGGCGTTCTCGAACCGCCCCGGATAGAACAGGCGGTGCACCTCGGGCTGCGTCTCCAGATGTGCCAGGACCGCCTCGGCGGTACCCACCTGGCGCTCGATGCGCAGGTCGTAGGTGCGCAGGCTGCGCGACAGCAGGTAGGCGGTCATCGGGTCGAGCATGCCGCCGGCGAACGAGCGGCGGTCCCATACCGCCGCGTAGTGCCGCGGGTCGAGCAGCGCCAGACCGGCGATGACGTCGTTGTGGCCGCCCACGTACTTGGTGCAGGAATGGATCAGGGCGTCGTAGGACCCCTCCGGGTAGCGGTAGTTCAGCAGGCCGCAGAAGGTGTTGTCGATGACCACGATGACCCGGTCGCTGGCCGCCTTGATGTCGGCCAGCCGCTGGTAGTCGTGGATGCGGAGGTGCGGATTGGACGGCGCCTCGACCCAGATCAGGGCGTTGTCCAGGTCCTGGCCGTCCAGGTCGTCCAGGTCCGAGAACGTGCGTACGGTGACCCCGGTGATGCGGCGCAGGATCTTCTCCGCGTAGTCGCGCACCTTCCGGTAGACCTCGCTTTGCAGGTAGACCTTCTGGTGGGTGCAGGTGAAGGTGTCGAGCGCCGCCGAGACCGCCGACATGCCGGAGCTGAACAACAGGGCACGCAGGGCATTTCCGTGCATGATCTCGAAATACGACTCGATCTGCAGCACGATCTCGTTGGAATCCCGGCAGTAGCGCTGCCGGCTGTGCTTGGACTCGTGATAGGCGAGAAGGGAGTCCTCGCTCCGGAAGCTGTAGGCGGCCGAGAAGTTGACCGACGGGGTCAGCGGGAAGCTGTCGGTGCCCCAGTTATGGGGGTAGCCGAACGTGGTCTCGGTGGTCAGGTGCGCCTGGTTGATGGCGGACGTGACGGACCGGAAGGACGGTCCGGCGGTCTTGGGCATCTCGGTCTCCGTGTGGATGCGGATCAGAACGGGGCGGGGTCGTCGACCGGCTCCAGAAGTCCGTGCGCGGCCAGGGTTCGGGCGGCGTCGATCAGGCCCGCCACCGGCCAGCCGTGGATGTCGGCGATGCGGATCAGATCGGTCTCGCCGTCCGAATAGGCGAGCAGGGCCAGATAAAGATCTTCCCGCCGCACCCCGCCGACCACCGCGCCGAGGTCCGAATAGAGGCCGCGCCGGCCGAGTTGCGGCTCGCCGAGCACCGTTGTCCGAAAGCGGCGGTTGCCCTCCAGGGCGTCGAGGCAGGCCTCGTAGAGGGCCAGCGAACGGGCGAGATGGTCGCCGGTGACGAAATCCAGATTGTCGAGCGAGGTGTGGTATTCCGGGTAGTCGTGGTACTTGGACCGGCACAGGGAGCCCACCGGCAGGTCGATCCCCGGCGCGCAGTATTGCCGCTCGTCGCTGCCCCGTTCGGTGAACTCGACGATTCGCGACGGTTCGTCCCAAAACTTCAGGACGTGCTCGGTCGCCCGGTCCACCAGCCGGTCGCCCCACCGCGTGCGCAGGTAGGTCGGACCCGAGGGGCCGCCGACGCAGGTCACCACGTAGCCGGCCAGGGTGCGCCGCTTCATCTCGTCGAGATGACGGCCGAGATAGACCAGGGCGCCAAGGGTTTCCGGCACGAAGATGATCCGATAGGCGAGGCGTCGCCGGGGCTGTTCGAGGAGCCGGCGGGCCAGGAAGGTGGTGACCACCGGCCCCGACAGCTCGTTGTTGGCCATCGACGGATGGCAGACATAGGTCGACAGCAGGATTTCCGGGGCATTGTCCGGGTCGCCCTCGGTGGGCGGGATGCGCAGCTCGGCGTAGGTCAGCGACCCCGGCGCCAGAGTGGAGTCGATGACCGCCCGGTACGGTCCCGGACCGCGGGTCTCCAGGGATTCAAGCTGCTTGTGGCTTAGGCAGAACCCCCAGCGGCGCCTGTAGTAGGATGTCAGGTAGGGAATGGCCTCCGGCAGGTCGGGGCGGCTGTGCAGGTGCGGCCGCAGGTCGTCCAGGCTCAGGATGGCGTCGACCGGCTCGCTGTAACCGACCACGTGCAGGTTGCTGTCCCGGAAATCGATGATCCGGGTACCGTCCATGTCGGAGACATGGGCGTCGCGGATCGCCCACTCGTCGGGCACCGTCCAGTCCAGCGCCGCGGTGCCGGTGGGGACCTCGTGCACGGTCAGCGGCAGGTCGCGGCCGAGGATGGCCAGGGTGTCGCGCACCCCCGGCCCGGTCAGGCTGCGGCAGATCGGGAACAGCTCCCGCATCAGGGCGTGCATCTCGGCGGCGTGGCCGCTCACGGCCCCGGCCTCCGGTAGCGCCGCCCGATCCGTCCCGGCACCCCGATCACCGTGCAGCGGTCGTCGCACGCCAGGTCGAGGGCCAGGGCATGGGCGCCGATCCGCGCGTGATCGCCGATCCGGCATCGGCCGAGCACCGAGGCGCCCTTGAACAGGGTCACGAAGTCGCCGATCACCGGCACCTCGCCGCTGTCGTTGGACCCCACGGTGGCGCAGTGATAGAGGGTGGCGAAGCGGCCCAGGCGCGACGCCGGATGCAGGACGACCGCCCCGTGGTGCATGAACGACAGGCCGGCGCCCGCCCGCACGGTCGGCGGCAGGGTGATCGAGAACAGCACGCAGAGCGCGGAGTGCAGGATATAGACCGGATAGTAAAGAAATTGCCGGAGACCCGGCCGCATGGCCCAGCGGCACAGCCGGTAGCTGACGTTGAGGAGGACCTGCGGACGGTGCATCAGGAAGTGAAACCAGTCGCGGTCGCGTTGCGCGACGATGTCGATTCGCAGGCGCTCCAGTTCCGACATCCCGTCGTCCGGCGGAAACAGTTCGAACACGTGGAACAGCGGCCGCGTCTCGCCCGCCTCGGTCAGGCGGTCGGCGATTTCAAGGTAGGCGGTGCTGCAGATCACGATGGCGTCCACCGGAAGCGCGGCCAGCGCCGCCGGTGGCAGAATGCCGATCCCGTTGAGGGTTTCGCCCTGGCGGGCCGGATTGGAATCGATGATCGCCGTCACCTTGCCGAGAGGCAGCCAGTGGCGCAGCGCCTTGCGCGCCTCGCTGCCGGCGCCCCACACGGCGACGCGGCCGAAGCCGTCCAGCCGCGCCGCGATGGCGTGGCGGATGGTCATGGCGCGCCGCCGCCGGTCGGGGTCCGCCGCAGGGCCGGCCACAGGGCCCGTAAAATCCGCAGGTTGGCCTTGATCATGCCGTCGAAGCGCGGCCGCCCGGCGCGCCGCCGTCCGGCCACCGGGACCTGCGCGCAGGCATGGCCGCGGCGGATGGCGTTCAGGGCCAGTTCGGTGCCCACCGACCGGCCGCGGTCGAAGCC
>JANQGL010000200.1 GCA_028277325.1 Magnetospira sp. | reverse complement strand
TCCGACTGCCTGGACAACGTGATCGTCGGCCTGGACGGCCGCCCGGCCCTCGACGTGCTGCGCGAGGACGTCGGCGAACTGCTGGCCCGCGACCTGCAGCGCCTGGCCGGCTACGTGCACGTGGCGCTGCCGGTGGAGGGGTCCGACACCGGCGACTACCTGGTGCGCAACCTGCTGGCCATCGACCCCGGACGCGGCTGGATCGGCATCGGCGCCAGCGTGCACCCGGGCGACCGCCTGCTGTTCGTGCGCCGCGACCCGGTCAGCGCGCGCGACGACCTGGTGGCCATGCTGGAGCGCCTGAGGGAACGCCTGCCCGGGCCGCCGAAGGCGGGACTCTACGTGTCCTGCGTGGCGCGCGGCGCCCGGATGTTCGGCCACGAGGGCGCCGAGACCGGGCTCGTCCGCGAGGCCCTGGGAGACTTCCCCCTGATCGGCTTCTTCGCCGGCGGCGAAATCTCGCACGGGCGGCTGTATGGCCACACCGGCGTGCTGACCCTGATCGTCTGAACCCTGATCCCAGCCTCCGGAGGAAAGGAGCCGCACCATGAAGTTCGCGCCACTGGGACGCACCGGGCTCCAGGTGAGCCGGATCTGCCTCGGCACCATGACCTGGGGCGAACAGAACACCGAGGCCGAGGCGCACGCCCAACTGGACCTCGCGCTCGACCGGGGGGTCAACTTCGTCGACACCGCCGAGATGTACCCGGTGCCGCCGCGCGCCGCCACCCAGGGCCGCACCGAGACCTACATCGGCACCTGGCTGGCGACGCGCAAGAAGCGCGACGACATCGTGCTGGCCTCGAAGGTCAGCGGGCCGGCCGGCGGCATGGACCCGATCCGGCCCGACCAGCGGTTCGACCGCCGCAACATCGAGGCGGCCGTGGAGGCGAGCCTGCGGCGCCTGCAAACCGATCGCATCGACCTCTACCAGCTCCACTGGCCGGAGCGGCGGGCCAATTTCTTCGGCCGCCTGGGCTACGAGCACCACGACGAGGACGTCTTCACGCCGTTCGGGGAGGTGCTGGAAATCCTCGCCGACCTGGTCCGGGCCGGCAAGATCCGCCACGCGGGCCTGTCCAACGAGAGCGCCTGGGGCGCCATGAGCTGTCTCGGGCTGGCCGAGCGGCACGGCCTGCCGCGCATGGCCGCGATCCAGAATCCCTATTCCCTGCTCAACCGCAGCTTCGAGGTGGGCCTGGCCGAGGTGGCGATCCGCGAGGACTGCGGCCTGCTCGCCTATTCGCCCCTCGCCATGGGGGTGCTGAGCGGCAAGTACCTGAACGGGGCGCGGCCGGCCGGCGCCCGCTGCACCCGGTGGCCGCACTACCGGCGCTATTTCCGCGCCAACGCGGAACGGGCCACCGAGGCCTACGTGCGCCTCGCCCGCGACCACGGACTCGATCCGGCACGGATGGCGCTCGCCTTCGTCAACGGCCGCCGCTTCGTGACCAGCACCATTGTCGGCGCCACCACCCTGGACCAACTGGAGTCCGACATCGCCAGCATCGATCTCGACCTGCCGGACGCGGTTCTTGAACGGATCGAGGCGATTCACGACGCCGCCCCCTACCCGGCGCCGTGACGGCGCGATAGACTGTTCCGCAACCCTACCGATTCGGAAAGACGCCATGCTGCGCCTGTTCGTCGGCATTCCCTTCCCCGATGACGTTCGCGCCTCCCTGGACACCCTGTGCAACGGCCTGCACGGGGTGCGCTGGGTGAGGCCGGAGAACTTCCATCTGACCCTGCGTTTCGTCGGCGAGGTGGACGAGACGACGGCCGAGGACCTGGACGCCACCCTGTCCGGAATCCACGCGCCGCGCTTCGAAATGGCGCTGGGCGAGATCGGCTGTTTCGAGGGCGGGCGCACGGTGCGCGCGATCTGGGCCGGCGTCGAACGGTCGCCGCTCCTGGAGCATCTGCACGGCAAGGTGGAATCGGCCGCCGTGCGGGCCGGCCTGCCCCCCGAAACCCGCAAGTTCCGGCCCCACGTGACCCTGGCGCGGCCGCACGGCCTCACCCATGCGCGGGCCGCCCCCTATCTGGAATCGCGCGGCCGCTTCCGCACCCCGCCGTTCGAGGTCGACCGTTTCGTCCTGTTCCGCAGCCACCTGAGACGCGAGGGCGCCCATTACGAAGCGCTGGCGGAGTATCCTCTGTTATAGGGCCCGGGCCGGGGACCGGACCTGCTAACCATATGTGTTTCCTGACGATTGTTTTTAACCAAAACGCTTGAAACCGATGGCCGCCCCATCTTATTGTGGAGCATATTGGGGGATGCAATTGGTTCGTTCGCCTGAGGGTGCTGGCCTGTCGCCGGCGGGCATCGCAAATGACGTTTGAAGGGCAGCCGAAATGTTTCTGACACGCCTCAGTATCAACAAGAAGGTTTGGATTCCCAGCGTCCTGGCCACGGTCGGCATGATCGTGGTGGTGGCCTGGGCGCTCCTCATGTTCCGCGAAATCATGATGGAGGACCGGCGCGACAAGCTGCGCAACATCATCGAGACGGCGGTCGGGATCGCCGAGTCCTACCGCAAGCAGGCGGAGGACGGCACCCTTTCGCGCGACGCGGCGATGGCCGCCGCGGCGAAGGCCCTCGAGGCGATGCGCTACGACGACGGCGGTTACCTGTTCGTTCTGTATCCGAGCGGGACCATCGTCATGCATGCGGCCAACCCGGCCCTCAACGGCAAGAACCTCATCGGCACCAAGGATCCGAACGGGGTCGCCCTGTTCCGGGAAATGGTCGAGATCGCCGCCGCCGACGGGGCCGGCTACGTGCCCTATCAATGGCCACGCGAGGCCAACGGCGCGCCGATCGACAAGCTGAGCTATGTTTCGGCCTTCACCCCGTTCGACTGGATCATCGGCACCGGCATCTACATCGACGACGTGGACGCGGTCTTCCGGGCAAAAGCGCTCGCCCTGTCGATCGTGGTGATCGCGTCGACGATCATCGCGAGTGTGTTCGGCACCCTGGTCATCCGCGACATCGTGCGCCCGCTCAAGGGCCTGATCCGCGACATGAAAGCGCTGGCCGACGGCAACCTGGAGGTCGAGATCGAGGGCATCGCGCGCGAGGACGAGATCGGCGCCATGGCACAGGCCCTCGACGTGTTCAAGGACAACGCCGTCGAGCGGCGGCGCCTCCAGGAAGAGCAGAAGGCGGCCGAAGCCCGCGCCGCCGAGGCGCGGCGCGCCGACATGATGCGGATCGCCGACACCTTCGAGCAGGATGTCGGCAACGTGGTGACCCAGGTGGGCGACGCCGCCAAGGCGATGCAGACCGCGGCCGGCGATCTCGACTCGGCGGCCCAGGAGGCCGATCATCTGGTGGAAAGCGCCGCCGTCGCCTCCGGCACGGTGTCGGAGAACGTGCAGATGGTGGCCGCCGCGGCCGAGGAGCTGAGCACCTCGATCGGCGAGATTTCCGCCCAGGTGGCGCGGTCCACCGGCATCACCGCGAAGGCGGTGAAGGAAGCCGAACGCGGCACCAAGATGGTGCACTCCCTGTCCGGCTCGGCCGAGCGCATCGGCGAGGTGGTGACCCTGATCAACGACATCGCCGAGCAGACCAATCTCCTGGCGCTGAACGCCACCATCGAGGCGGCGCGGGCCGGCGAGGCCGGCAAGGGCTTCGCGGTGGTCGCCTCGGAGGTCAAGAACCTGGCCAACCAGACCGCCAAGGCGACCGAGGAGATCGACCAGCTGGTGAAGGGCATCCAGGGCGAGACGCGCAGTACCGTGGACTCCATCGAAGGCATCTCGGGAACCATCCGCGAGATCAGCGAGATCACCACCACCATCGCCTCGGCGATCGAGGAACAGGGGACGGCGACCCAGGAGATTTCCGGCAGCATCCAGAAAGTGTCGGCCGGCACCGCGGCAATGAACGACGACGTGAGCGGGGTCCGCGAGGCGGCCGGCCGCACTCAGACGGCGGCCGGCGTGGTCGGCCAGACCACCGACCGTCTCGGCCGCAATGCCGACGTCCTGGGCGACAAGGTCACGCAGTTCCTGGCCACCGTGCGCAGCGGCTGAGGCCGAGCTGGTGCGGCGATCCAAACGAAAGATTCGGGCGAAGGCCGGCTTTCGTTTGGTGAATCGCTGCACAAACGAATACTTGGCTGGAGCGCCGGGCCGACAAAAGGTGTGCCTTTTGTCGGAGGCGGTGCATTAGATGCGAGGTCTCAGGAGGCCCTGAAATCCGAGCAGGGTCGGCAGCTCGGCCATCCGGTCGAATACCCTGGGCACCCCGGTCTCGGCCAGCTTGGCGGCATAGCCGGGGCCGCAGTGGCCGCCGCCGACGAACCCGAGGGTGCGCATGCCGGCCGCCATCCCGGCCCGCACGCCGGACAGGCTGTCCTCGATCACCACGCAGTGGCGGGGCGCGGTGCCCATCGTCTCGGCGGCCAGCAGGAACAGGTCGGGCGCCGGCTTGCCGCGCGCCACCTGGCGGGCGCTGAACCGGTATTCGAGCAACTCGCCGAGACCGGTGATGTCCAGCGAGCGGTCGATCTTGGCCGGGCTGCCCGACGACGCGACGCAGTGCCTGACCGGCAGCGCGGCGATCGCCCCGCGCACCCCGTCGATCGGTTTCAGGTGGCGGCGGAACTCGGCATCGTCCAGGTCACGGATCCGCGCCTCGAAATCCTCCGGCAGATCGATCCCGCACAGCTCGCGCACCCGGTCGCGCACCCCCGGCATCGACAGGCCGGTGTAGCGCTCGAAACAGTCGGCCGGCGCGTGCGGGACGCCCTGGGTGGTGAGATAGGCGGCCAGCACCCGGGCCGCGATCGGCTCGGAATCGACCAGCACCCCGTCGCAGTCCCAGATCACCAGGTCGATCGGATCACCTTGCACGGCGCGCCTCCGCCGCGAGGACCGCGCGCAACCCCTCCCGGTAGCTGGGATAGGCGAGAGTCACCCCCAGAGCCGCGTGCAGGCGGCGATTGGACACCGTGCGGTTGTCCTGCCAGAAGCTGCGCATCATCGGGCTCATCGCCGCCTCCGCCGCCGCGTAGGGGACCAGCGGCGGCGGCGCCACCCCGAGCAGCCGGCAGGCCTCCTCGGTCACGTGGCGCGGCTCGGCCGGTTCGTCGTCGGTCACGTTGTAGGCGGTGCCGGGATCGGGCCGGTCGATCGACGCCCGCAGCACCCGCGCGATGTCGTCCACATGGATGCGCCCGAACCGGTGGCCGGGGC
>JANQGL010000178.1 GCA_028277325.1 Magnetospira sp. | reverse complement strand
GAGTTCGCGGACCTGCCGATCCTGGCCACCGAGACCGGCGGCGTGCTGCGGCTCGGCGACATCGCCCAGGTCACCGAAACCCTGGAGGAGGCCGACAAGTTCCAGATCGTCAACGGCCGGCCCGGGGTGGCGCTCGCCGTCTACCGGGTCGGCGATCAGACGCCGATCGGGGTGTCGGAGGCGGTGCGCGCGGCGATGCCGGACATCGCCGCCGAACTGCCGCCCGGCGTGGCCTGGGGACTCAGCAACGACCGCTCGCGGTTCTACCAGCAACGCCTCGAACTCTTGCTGCGCAACGGCCTGATCGGGCTGGGCCTGGTGATGCTGCTGCTGGGGACCTTCCTCAATTTCAAGGTGGCGTTCTGGGTCACCGTGGGTATCCCCACCGCGTTCCTCGGCGCGCTGCTGTTCCTGCCGTGGTTCGGGGTGTCGATCAACATGATCTCCATGTTCGCGTTCATCGTCGCGCTGGGCATCGTGGTCGACGACGCCATCATCGCCGGCGAGAACATCCACGAGTACCGGCAGCGCGGCATGCCCTACATCGAGGCGGCGATCCGCGGCGCGCGCGACATCGCGATGCCGATCACCTTCGCCATCCTGACCAACGTGGTCGCCTTCCTGCCGCTGTACTTCATCCCCGGGGTGATGGGCAACGTGTTCGGGGTGATCCCGATGGTGGTGATCACGGTGTTCCTGTTGTCCTGGGTCGAGGCCCTGCTCATCCTGCCGGCCCACCTCGGCCATTCGCGGGGCGGGCGCGGCAATGCGGTCGGCCGCTTCCTGGTGTCCCGCCAGGAAAAGGTGGCGGGCCTGCTGACCCTGTTCATCGAGCGGGCGTACCGGCCGTTCCTGCGCGTCTGCGTGCAGTGGCGCTACGTGACCGTGGCGGTCTCGATGGGAGTCCTGATCCTGGTTCTGACCTTCGCGATGAGCGGCCGCATGGGGTTCATCCTGATGCCGCGCGCCGAGGCGAATTCCTCCTATGCGACCGCGGTGCTGCCGGTCGGCACCCCGGGCGGCCGCGCGATCGAGGTGCGGGATCGCCTGCTGGCCGCGGCCGACCGGGTGGCGCGGGTCCACGGCGGGCCGCGGCTGGTGGAGAGCACCTGGGCCCAGGTCAACGAGAACAGGATCGACGTGCGGGTGTCGCTGACCGCGCCCGACCTGCGCCCGATCAGCACCACCCGGTTCACCAAGGAATGGCGGCGCGCGACCGGCGGGGTGCCCGGCCTCGAATCCCTGAAGTTCGAATCCGACCGCGGCGGGCCCGGCGGCGGGTCCGGCCTCAACGTGGAAATCAGTCATGCCGACATCGATACCCTGGATCGCGCGGCGGCCGACCTGGCCGCGTCGCTGGCCGGGTTCCCCCAGGTGTCGGACATCGACGACGGCTCGGCGGCCGGCAAGCGGCAGGTGTCGTTCCGGCTGCGCCCGGAAGGGCTCAGCCTCGGCCTGACCGACTACGGCGTGGCGCGCCAGATCCGCGCCGCCTTCGCCGGAATCGAGGCGATCCAGCAGCAGCGCGGCGACAGCGAGGTGACGGTGCGGGTGCAGTTGCCGAAATCGGAGCGGGTCGCGGAGAGCGACATCGAGGACTTCCTTCTGCGCACCCCGAACGGCACCTACGTGGCG
Organism: Magnetospira sp.; assembly: GCA_028277325.1. Taxonomy (GTDB): domain Bacteria; phylum Pseudomonadota; class Alphaproteobacteria; order Rhodospirillales; family Magnetospiraceae; genus JANQGL01. Next base: position 5,455 of record JANQGL010000178.1, on the reverse strand, counting down.
TTGCGCGAGGTGGCCGACGTGACGTGGGGGCGCGCCTACACCTCGATCACCCGCCGCGACGGGCGGCGGGCGCTGACGATCAGCGCCGAGGTGACGCCGATCCGCGAGGTCAACACGATCAAGACCAGCCTGATCGAGGACATCCTGCCGGCCCTGCAACGCGACCATCCGGGGTTGAGCCACACCTTCGAGGGCCGCTCGGCGCGGATGGCCGAGAGCATGGCCAGCCTGAAGACGAACTTCCTGTTCGCGCTGCTCGCCATCTACATCCTGCTCGCCATCCCGTTCCGCGACTATGTCCAGCCGCTGATCGTGATGACGGCGCTGCCGCTCGGGTTCGTCGGCGCGATCCTCGGCCATCTGATCATGGACTACAGCCTCTCTGTGGTCAGCGTGATGGGGGTGATCGCCCTGTCCGGGGTGGTGATCAACGACTCCCTGGTGATGATCGATTACGCCAACCGGCAGCGCGCGGCCGGACGCGACGTCCGCCAGGCGATCCTGGATGCCGGGGTGCGGCGTTTCCGGCCGATCCTGCTGACCACCCTGACCACCTTCGGCGGCCTCGCGCCGATGATCTTCGAGACCTCGCGCCAGGCCCGGTTCATGATCCCCATGGCGCTGTCGCTCGGCTACGGCATCCTGTTCGCCACCGCCATCATCCTGGTCTTCGTGCCCAGCCTCTATCTGATCATCGAGGACATCAAGGCCCTGTTCGCGCCCGATGCGGCGGACGAGGCGGCACCGTCCGTCCATCCGGCCGAATAGCCCCGCAACCGAGAGGGCGGGCGCGTTCCGCTTCGCGCGGCCGATGGCCGAGGCCTCGCCGGCTACGGCATTTCGGCCAGTCTGACCTTCGAGGTGTCGGTGGAGTCTTCGTTGTATGCCTTCAGCGCCAGCGGCACGATGACGATCAGGGTCATCACCAGGAGCACGATCTCCAGCTGGTAGACCACCGAGTAGCCGATTTCCGGCCCCGCGTAGGCGGCCCCGAACGCGCCGGCCTCGGCGAACTCGGTCACCACGTCGCGGATGAACCCGCCCAGGAAGATGGCGACCCCGTTCGAGGTCGCCTGGACGGCCCCCCAGGCCCCCAGGGCGAGTCCGCTGTGGCCGCCCTCGGACAGGCCCATCGCGGCGGTCAGGGTGCCGACCGCGAACAGGCCGCCGCCGAACCCGATCAGCCCGGCGCCGCCGCGGAACATCAGATCGGAGTTGAAGGCGCCGGCGGCGAGCACCAGGCCGAACGCGACGATGCCGATCACGGCGCCGTAGGCGGCGAACCGCGACGGATTGCGGCCGGCCTTGAGGAGGCTGGCCGAGACCCCGAACGCGGCCAGGGTGCCGGTCGCCCAGATGGCGGTCAAAAGGGTGGTCTGGGAGACCGTGAGGCCGAGGATCTCGCCGCCGTAGGGTTCGAGCAGGATGTCCTGCATGGTGAAGGCGGCGGTGCCGAGACCGGTCACCACCAGCAGCCGGCTGGCCCGGCCGCCGGTCAGGAACGCCCGCCACGACTCGCGGAACGGCGGCCGCTCCTCGGTCGACTGGGCGCGGTCCATGTCGATCGCCTCCTGCTTCCACAGGGCCGCCAGATTGAGCAGCACGGTCAGCACCGCGGCGCCCTGGATGACCCGCACCAGCTTGGTGTTGGTGAAATCCTCCAGCAGGAACCCGAAGGTGAGCGAGGCGGCACCCATGCCGACCAGCAGGGTGACGTAGAGCAGCGCCACCACGCGCGGCCGCGAGGCCTCGGGCGCCAGGTCGGTGGCCAGGGCCAGGCCGGCGGTCTGGGTGGTGTGCAGTCCGGCCCCGACCAGCAGGAAGGCGACGGCGGAAAACACCTGCCCAAGGACCTGATACTGGTTCTCCACGTCGGCCAGCAGCAGGATGGCGAAGGGCATGAACGCGAAGCCGACGAACTGCAGCAGCGATCCCATCCAGATGTAGGGAACCCGGCGCAGGCCGAAGGCCGACTTGTGATGGTCGGAGCGGTGGCCGATCAGGGCCCGGAACGGCGCGAACACCAGCGGCAGCGCGATCATGGTGGAAACCAGCCACACCGGCACCCCCAGTTCGACCACCATCACCCGGTTCAGGGTGGCGTTCAGGAGCACTATCGCCATGCCGACCGAGACCTGGAACAGCGACAGGCGCAGCAGCCGGCGCAGCGGCAGGTCGTGAGTCGCCACGTCGGCGAACGGCAGGAGTTTCGGCAGCGTCTCCTGATACCATTTGCGACGGAGTTCGTTGGCCCAGTTCGACATCGTTCGCTCTGCTCCCAATCAGGACGCGACGACAGCCCGATCACCGTCCGGTCCCGGCTGTCCAATTCCCCTGTGATCGGGCCGCGGTCCCGTCGTCCGGGGCGTTCGTCGCCGCGCGGGGGCGGCAAGACACGCCACGCCGGCCGGGCGGTCGCGGCCGAGATAGGGGGAGGTTATGACACATTCCGCAGGGTCATGGGAAGCTCGGCGATTCGCCCCATCCGATGGCGGAATTGCACGTCAATGCCGGGCGGCGACTGTGAATAAAGCGACCCCGGCGCCGGTTCGAAGGCGCCGCACCTTGGACCGGGACCGGTGGCCTCCGGCGCGCAGGTGGTTCCCATCGCCCGCCTTTGGTATAAGATCGGGCGTCGAGCAAGGCGTCACCGCGCCGCCGTTCTGCCCTTGGATCGAGATGCCCAAATCGCGCCCGTTCTTGTTGCCTTTCGGCCTGTCGCGCCGCCGCCCGGATCTCCGCGCGGCGATCGACCATCATGCCGGGCCGGCCGCGGTGCTCGACCGGACCGGGCGGGTGAACGCGGTCAACGCGCAAGGCGGGGTGCTCGCGGCGGCGCTGGACGAGGGCGCGCCCGAGGCGTTCGTCGACGCGGTGCGGGCGGCGCTGGACGGGGCCGGAAGTCCCGGACGGGTGGTGATCGGCTGCGGCGAGCAGGCCCGCACCCTGGATTTCGAGGTCTTGCCGTTCGATGAAAACGGGTTCCTGCTGCTGGCCTGGAACGTCAGCCTGGAGCGCAACATGCAGGCCGCGCTGATCGACTCCCGGCAGCGCTTCAAGGACCTGGTGGAGGTGTCGGCCGACTTCGCCTGGGAAGTGGGGTCCGACGGACGGCTGGTCTATGTCTCGCCGCGCGGTGCGCTCGGCCACCCGGCGACCGACCTGGTCGGCCGCCGGCCGGCCGACCTGTTCGACGGAGCGCCGGCGGCCGATCCGTTCCTCGCGCACCGCCCGACCGAGAACGTCGAGGTCCGGATGCGGCGGGCCGACGGCGTCGCCGCCTGTCTCATGGTGACGGCCCTGCCGCTGCCCGGCACCGGGAACGCCTGGCGCGGGGCGCGCGGGGTGTGCCGCGACGTCACCGCCGAGCGCGAGAAGGACGCCGCCCTGGCGCGGGTCCGCGAGCGGGAGCGCATCCTCGACGGGGTCGACGCGGCGATCCGCGACCAAATCGATCCGCAGGCGATGCTCCGGGTGGCGGCGGAGAAGGCGATGCAGGCGTTGGGGGCACGCGGGGCGCGGATTTTCGGCCGCGACATGGACGATGCGTCGCGCTCGGTGGCCGAGGCCGGGACGGGGGCCGTCGAGGCGGCGATCTCGGCCGCCGTCGGGGGCCTCGCGACCCCGTCGGAAATGCATGAACTCACCAGGCAGGGGGGGCGGCTGCTGGCCGTCGGCACCCCCTACCGGCGCCGCCTCAACGGCGCCTTCTGCGTATGGCGGGATGCGACGGCCGGCGATTGGACCGGCGACGAGCGGCTGATCGCCGGCGACCTGGCCGGACGCCTCGGCATGGCGCTGGCGCAGCTCGCCAATCACGAACGGATCCTGCACCTCTCGCGAACCGATTCGTTGACCGGCCTGCTCAACCGCCGTGCGTTCTTCGAACATGAACTGCCGCGCCGCCTGGCGCGCACCCGGCATCCGCGCGGGACCGGGGCCCTGGTCCTGGTCGATCTGGACAATTTCAAGCTGGTCAACGACGTGCACGGCCATCAGCGCGGCGACGAGGTGCTGCTGGCGACGCGGGATCTGCTGGACACCCACTGCCGGCCGACCGATCTGGTGGCGCGCCTGGGGGGCGACGAGTTCGTGCTGTGGCTCGACCGCATCGCGCCCGACGTGGTGGCGCATCGGATCGGCCAGCTGCTCGCCGATTCGGCGGACCTGGCCGTCCATTCGGGCGATCCGGCGCGACCGCTGGGATTCTCGATCGGGGTCGCGATCTTCGACCCGGCGGTCGGCGAGGACCAGCAATCCCTGATGGCGCGGGCCGACGCCGCCATGTACGTTGTGAAGCGTCAGGGCAAGGGGGGAATTGAGGTATCGATGCCGCCAGGGGCCACCGATCGCCACGAGGCGGGGCCATGACCCGGCTGCTGGACAGGCTCTTCCGACGCGCCAACGGCGAGATTTCCTACGAGGAGTCCCGGGTCCTGGCGCGCCACGAGGACCCGGCGGTGCGCCGCGCGCTGGCCGAGCGCGACGACGTCCGCCCGGAAATCCTGTATTACCTGGCCGAGGATTCCAACCCGGACGTGCGGCGCGGTATCGCCGCCAACCAGTCCACGCCGCGTCAGGCCGACCGGTTGCTGGCGGCCGATCGCGACGAGGCGGTGCGCAGTGACCTGGCGACCAAGATCGCCCGCCTGGCGCCCGGCCTGACCGCCAACGAAACCGGACAGATCGAGCGCCTGACCTACGAGATCCTGGAGACCCTGGCCCGCGACCAGGCGCCGCGGGTGCGCCGGGTGATCGCCGAGGCGCTGAAGGACGTGGCCGACGCGCCGCCCGAGGTGATCCGCGGTCTGGCGGCCGACGACGTGCTGGCCGTCTGCGGGCCGGTGCTGGAGTTCTCGCCGGTCCTGACCGACGACGACCTGCTGGAGATCATCCGCCGGGCGCCGGTCAAGGGCGCCCTCGACAGGATGGCGCGCCGCCATCGGGTGTCGCCCGACGTCTCCGGCGCGCTGTTCGCCACCGGCGACGTGGACGCGGTGGCCGAACTGCTGGCCAATCCGTCGGCGCAGATCCGCGAGGAAACCCTGGACGCCATCATCGAGCAGTCGCGCGGCGTGGAAAGCTGGCAGGAGCCGCTGGTGGTGCGGCCGCAATTGCCGCCCGACGCGGTGCGCCGGCTGGCCGGGTTCGTGGCCGCCCGGTTCCTCGACGCCCTGGTCCGGCGACGCGAACTGGACCCGGAAACCACGGCGGCGGTGCGGGCCGAGGTGGAGCGGCGCCTCGACGAGGAAGGCGACGACGGCTTGTGGGTGCCGCCGGACGTGGAATACGTGGAGCGGGCGGAAAAAATGCTGGAGGCCGGAGACCTGACGGCCGAGGCGATCACCGACGCGCTGGCCGGCGAGCGGCCGTTCGGCGAGGCGGCGCTGGCGGTGCGGGCCGGCCTGCGCCCGCCGGCGGTGCGCGAGATCATCCGCAGCCGCAATCCCAAGGC
>JANQGL010000166.1 GCA_028277325.1 Magnetospira sp. | reverse complement strand
CCACCAGGTCGAGGCTGCCGCCTCCCAGATCGCCCATCAGGCCGGTCGCCTCCGGCCAGTCGGAGATCACTCCCATGGCCGCCAGGTGGGCCTCCTCCTCGCCGGACAGCACGGTCACCGGCAGCCCGAACCGGCGGCCGATCTCGGCCACGAAGTCGGCGCCGTCGGTGGCGTCGCGCACCGCCGCGGTGGCCAGAAGATCGATCCGTTCGACCCCCATCGCCTGGGTCAGCAGGGTGAACCGCTTGAGGGTGTCGAAGCACATGGCCACCGATTCGGGGTTCAGGTGCCCGGACGACCGCAGGCCGCGCCCCAGCCCGCACAGGGCGCGCTCGTTGAAGATCTGGATCGGGGTCCGGGTCTGGCCGTGAAACACCACCAGACGGACCGAGTTCGACCCGATGTCGACCACCGCGCTGCGGCCTTGCGGCAATCCGCCGTCGGCCATCGGATCAGTCCTTCTTGTCGAGGGACAGCTTCGGGATCCGCGCCTGTTCCTTCTTCAGCAGCCGGCCGCGCCCCGACAGGCTGGGATTGGTCATGAAGTAGGTGTGGCAGTTGAACCCCTCGTCGCCGTCCGGAGCCAGGCGGGTGTAGCCGCCGTCCGCCGACAGCACCCAGCTCTGCAGGTTGTCCTTCAGGCTGGCGATCATGATCTGGTCAAGCACCTGCTCGTGCACCGTCGGGTTCTCGATCGGCACCAGGGTCTCGACCCGCCGGTTGAGGTTGCGGCCCATCCAGTCGGCCGACGAGATGAACAGCTTGGCCTGGCGCGACGGCAGTTTCTCGCCGTTGCCGAAGGCGACGATCCGCGAATGCTCCAGGAACCGCCCGACGATGCTCTTGACGCGGATGTTCTCGGACATCCCGGGCACCCCCGGCCGCAGGCAGCAGATGCCGCGGATCACCAGGTCGATCAGCACCCCGGCCTCGGAGGCCTCGTAGAGTTTCTTGATGATCCGCCGGTCGACCAGCGAGTTCATCTTGGCCCAGATCATGGCCGGCTTGCCTTCGCGGGCGAAGGCGATCTCGCGGTCGATGTGCTCGACCAGGGTCTCGCGAAGGTTGGTCGGCGCGAAGGACAGCTTGCCCATGTCCGACGGGGTCGCGTAGCCGGTCATGAAGTTGAAGATGCGCGCCGCGTCCTGGCACAGCAACGGGTCGCAGGTGAAGAACGACAGGTCGGTATAGATCTTGGCGGTGATCGGGTGGTAGTTGCCGGTCCCGTAGTGGACGTAGGACCTGAGGCCGCCGCCCTCGCGGCGCACCACCAGGTTGACCTTGGCGTGGGTCTTCTTGTCCATGAATCCGTAGACCACCTGGCAGCCGGCCCGTTCCAGGTCGCGCGCCCAGCGGATGTTGGCCTCCTCGTCGAACCGCGCCTTCAGTTCGACCATGGCGGTGACCCACTTGCCGGCCTCGGCCGCCTCCATCAGGGCGGCGACCACGGGTGAGTCGTTGCTGGTCCGATAGAGGGTCTGCTTGATCGCCACCACGTCCGGGTCGCGCGCCGCCTGGCGCACGAACTGCACCACCACGTCGAAGCTCTCGTAGGGGTGGTGGACGATCATGTCCTTCTTGCGGACCGCCGCGAAGATGTCGCCGCCCATCTCGCGGACCCGTTCCGGGAAGCGCGCCGCGTAGGGCTTGAACTGGAGGTCCGGCCGGTCGTCGACGATCAGCTTCTTGATGTCGACCAGGCCCAGAAGGCCGTCCAGGTAGAACACCTCCTTGTCCTCGGAGCCCAGCTCGCGGATCGCCAGGTCGGCCAGGTCGTCCGGCATCCCGGCCTTCATGGACAGCCGGATCACCGATCCCCGGCGGCGCCGCTTGAGGGCGGATTCGAAGGTTCGGACCAGGTCTTCCGCTTCCTCGTCGATCTCCATCTCGCTGTCGCGGATGATCCGGAAGGCGCCGCCCTTCAACTCGTCGAAGCCGGGGAACAGGCGGTCCATGAACATCCCGATGGCGTCCTCCACCGCGATGAAGCGGACTCCGTCGGAGTCCGGCAGGCGGATGAAGCGGTCGATCCTGTGCGGGACCGGGATCAGGACCCGCATGGTTTCCTCGGACATCTCCCGCTGCAGCAGCTTGACCAGGGAGAACCCGAGGTTGGGGATGAACGGGAACGGATGCGCCGGGTCGATCGCCAGCGGCGTGAGCACCGGGAAGATGTGGGCCATGAAATGGCCGTCCAGCCAGTCCCGCTCGGCGTCCCCCAGGTCGTGCGGTGCCAGGACATGGATGCCCGCCTCGGCCAGTTCGGCCTTGAGCTGCAGCCAGCAGGCCTGCTGGTCGGCCTGCAGGCGATCCACCACCGCGTGGATGCGGGCCAGCTGTTCGCCCGGGGTCAGGCCGTCGTCGGACAGCGCCTTCACGCCGGCGTGCAGCTGGCCGCGCAGGCCGGCCACGCGGACCATGTAGAACTCGTCCAGGTTGGAGGCCGAGATCGACAGGAACCGCACCCGTTCCAGCAGCGGATGCCGCGTGTTGTGGGCTTCCTCCATGACCCGGCCGTTGAAGGCGAGCCAGGACACCTCGCGGTTGATCAATCGTCCGGGGGTGTCCTGACGGGTGGCGGCTGCGGGCTGGTCGTTCATGGAGGTTTTCCTCGCGAATCACACCATCAGGACCGGGAAGGGATGGCCTTCCGACCCCGTCGGACGCTAACATAACGCCTTGCACCGCTCCGACCAACAGTCACTTTTCCGCCATGAAAACCCTCTTTGTGCTCCGCCACGCCAAGTCGTCCTGGGACAGACCCGACCTGCCCGATTTCGAACGCCCGCTGGCGCCGCGCGGCCGCCGCGCGGCCCGCGCCATGGCCGACTACATGGCGCGCGAGAGCCTGCGCCCGGATCTGGTGCTGTGCTCGTCCGCCCGCCGGGCCCGCGAAACCATGGAGCACCTGCAGGCGGCGTGGGACTTCGAGGTGCCGGTCCTGATGGAGCGCGAGATCTACGACTTCGAGGCACGCGAACTGGAACGCCGGCTGACCCGCCTCGACCCCGACCTCGACGCGGTGATGGTGATCGGCCACAATCCGACCCTGCAGGACCTCGTCCTGCGCCTGGCCGGGATGGGGCCGGCCGAGGTCCTGTCGGGGGTGCACGCGAAGTTTCCCACCGCCGCCCTGGCGGTGCTGACCTTCGAGGCGCCGGGGAACCGCTTCGAGGCCGGCACCGGCAACCTCAGCCGCTTCGTCCGGCCGCGCGATCTGTGACGGTTACCCCGGCGGCCGGGCCGCCGGATGGCGGTCGATGGCGCCGCGCAGGATGCGGCAGTGTTCGGCCAGGGCGCGCAAACGCACCTCGGGGAAGGCGGCCTCGAAATCCGGCTCGCCGTCGATCATCCGGACCAGGGGCGCGAAATCGGCCGGCAGCTCCGCGGCGACCGCGCGCAGGGTCTGGATCCGCCGGTCGATCCCGTGTGGCAGGTCGAGCCGCTGCGGATGCGCTGTCCCGTCGGGGCCGGCGACCTCGGAGAGCAGCCGGTCGAGCACCCGGCGGGCCATGGAAAGAGGCATCATCGACGATACTCTAGCCGCCTCGGGCGGGTCGGGAAAACGGTTTCGCGGCGCCCGGCCTGTGGCATAATCCGCCCCCCTGAGCGGACCACGAGGGACCATTCCATGCCCTACGACAGCCTGCGCGACTTCATGGCGCTCCTGGAGCGCCGGGGCCTTCTTAGGCGGGTGGCGGCGCCGGTGTCGCCGGTCCTGGAGATGACCGAGATCCAGACCCGCCTGCTGGCCGAGCGGGGGCCGGCGGTGCTGTTCGAGACTCCGGTGCGGGCGGACGGCACGCCCTACGGCATGCCGGTGCTGGTCAACCTGTTCGGCACCGTGGAGCGGGTCGCCCTGGGCATGGAGCGGACCACGGCGCAACTGCGCGAGGTGGGGGAGACCCTGGCCTTCCTGCGCCAGCCGGAGCCGCCGGGCGGCCTGCGCGAGGCGATGGGCATGCTGCCGATGGTGCGCCAGGTGCTGTCCATGAAGCCCAGGTCCACCGCCCAGGCGCCGTGCCAGGAGGTGGTGCTGACCGGCGACCGGGTCGACCTGACCGCGTTGCCGATCCAGACCTGCTGGCCCGGCGAGCCGGCGCCGCTGATCACCTGGCCGTTGGTGGTGACGCGCGGGCCGGGCGGCGGCCGGACCGACGACTTCAACCTCGGGATCTACCGCATGCAGGTGCTGGGGCCGAACCGCTGCGTCATGCGCTGGCTGAAGCACCGGGGCGGGGCGCAGCATTTCGCCCGCTGGGTCGCGGCCGGCAAGGGCAAGTTCCCGGCCGCCGCGGTGATCGGCGCCGACCCGGGGACCATCCTGGCCGCCGTCACGCCGGTTCCGGACACCCTGTCCGAATACCATTTCGCCGGCCTCCTGCGCGGCACCAAGGTGGCGCTCGCCGATTGCAAGACGCTGCCGCTGAAGGTGCCGGCGACGGCCGAGATCGTGCTCGAAGGCCACGTGCTGCCGGACGAGGAGGCGGACGAGGGGCCCTACGGGGACCACACCGGCTACTACAACGCGGTGGAGCGGTTCCCGGTGTTCGAGGTGGACGCCGTCACCCTGCGCCGCAAGCCGATCTACCTGTCCACCTTCACCGGCCGCCCGCCGGACGAGCCGAGCGTGCTGGGCGAGGCCCTGAACGAGGTGTTCATCCCGCTGCTGCAACAGCAGTTCCCGGAGGTGGTGGACTTCTGGCTGCCGCCCGAGGGCTGCTCCTACCGGATCGCCGTCATCTCCATGAAGAAGGCCTATCCGGGCCACGCCAAGCGGGTGATGATGGGGGCGTGGTCCTACCTGCGGCAGTTCATGTACACCAAATGGCTGATCGTGGTCGACGACGACATCGACGCCCGCGACTGGAAAGACGTCATGTGGGCCATCTCCACCCGCATGGACCCGGTGCGCGACATCGTGACCATCGAGAACACGCCGATCGACTACCTGGACTTCGCCTCGCCGGAGCCGAGCCTGGGCGGCAAGCTGGGCTTCGACGCCACCAATAAATGGCCGCCGGAGACCAAGCGCGACTGGGGCACCGCGATCCGCATGACCGACGACGTGGTGCGCAGGGTCGACGCCCTGTGGCCGGAGCTCGGCCTGCCGGGCAGCGGCAAGGCGATCTGGCGATAGGTCGCGCAAGCCGAGGCGCCCAGGACGGGTGTCTACAGGCCCTACACCTTCCCGATCGAGGTCAGCACGAAATGGACCAGCGGATCCTGCTCGGCCAGTTTTTCGATCCGTTTTTCCAGCAACACCGCCGGCACCGCGAAGGCTTCCAGGTCGGTCAGCGCCTGCAGGGTGGACTTGTAGGCCACCTTGCCGGTGAGCACCTCGCCGCCGACCAGGTTGTCGGGATTGATGGTCTCCACCGAGCGGTCCTTGTTCTCCTTGCCGTGCACCTTCACCGCTAGGCCG
>JANQGL010000119.1 GCA_028277325.1 Magnetospira sp. | reverse complement strand
CACTTGCCGAAGGTATGTCCGCCGGCGACCAGCGCGACCGTCTCCTCGTCGTTCATCGCCATGCGGCCGAAGGTCTCGCGGATGTCGCGGCCGGACGCGACCGGGTCCGGATCGCCGTTCGGCCCTTCCGGGTTCACGTAGATCAGGCCCATCTGCACGGCGGCCAGCGGGTTCTCCAGCTCGCGGTCGCCGCTATGGCGCTTGTCGCCCAGCCAGGTGTCCTCGGTGCCCCAGTAGATGTCCTCCTCGGGCTCCCAGATGTCCGCGCGCCCGCCGGCGAACCCGAACGTCTTCAGGCCCATCGACTCGAGCGCGCAGTTGCCGGCCAGGATCATCAGGTCGGCCCAGGATATCTTCCGGCCGTATTTCTGCTTGATCGGCCAGAGCAGCATGCGCGCCTTGTCCAGGTTGGCGTTGTCCGGCCAACTGTTCAGCGGCGCGAAGCGCTGCGTGCCGGTGCCGCCGCCGCCGCGGCCGTCAGCGGTGCGGTAGGTGCCGGCGCTGTGCCAGGCCATGCGGATGAACAGCGGCCCGTAATGGCCGTAGTCGGCCGGCCACCAGTCCTGCGACGTCGTCATCAGGGCCTGGATGTCCTGCTTCAGGGCATCCAGGTCGAGGCTCTTGAACGCCTCGGCATAGTCGAAATCCTCGCCCATGGGATCGGACTGGGGCGAATTCTGGTGCAGGATCTTCAGGTTCAGCTGGTTCGGCCACCAGTCCGAATTCGACCGGCCCCCCACCGTCATCTTGCTGTGCGCCCCGCCTGTTACCGGGCATCTGCGATCGCCGTCCATCATTGTCTCCTATCGTGGTCTGGCATCCTGGTCTGGGACGATATTAGAATCGTTCTAATAAGATAGGAGTTTGGAATCATTCTAACAAGGTGACGGCGGTAAAATTATGGTGGGTATCGCCCGGCCGGAAACCGACGGGGACGGCGGCCAGATTCACCCGCGCCGGGCGAGCCATCGGTGTATCCTGGCGGCGTCCGCCCACAATCCCCGATCCCAGGAACGGAGCCCGCTTTTGCCCATGATCCCGGCCGTCTCCAGGCGCGCCGCGCTCGGCCTTGTCGGTGGCGCCGCCGCCCTGCCGCTCGTCGGCGCGGACAGCCTGGGCGCGGGTCCGGCGGCGCGGGCGGACCTGCGCGTTCAACCAGCGCGGTTCCGGATCGTCGACGGCGAGACCATGGGCCTGGTCTCGACCCGCCCCGACGGGCCCCCGCCGGTGCTGCGCCTGCGCCAGAACCGGCGCTTCGAGGCGCGGGTGACCAACGGCCTCGACGACTACACCGCGATGCACTGGCACGGCCTGCGCGTGCCCAACGCCATGGACGGCGTGCCCTATCTGACCCAGTTCCCGATCGCCCCCGGCGAGCGGTTCGACTACGGCTTCACGCCGCGCGAGGCCGGCACCTACTGGTACCATCCCCATTGCATGACCATGGACCAGATGGCGCTCGGCCTGACCGGCGTGCTGGTCGTCGAGGAGGCCGTCGACCCCGGATTCGACGCCGAGATCATTCTCAACCTGCGGGACTTCCGGTTGCACGCGGACGGCGGCTGGATGGACCTCTGGACACCGCGCGGCGCCGCCCGCGGCGGCACCTTCGGCACCGTGATGACGGCGAACTGGCGGCGGGACCCGGTCTACGACGCGCCGGCCGGCGGGCTGGTCCGGCTGCGGCTGGCCGCGACCGACACCGCCCGTATCTACCGGATCTTCCTGCCGGGCGCCGACGGCCGCGTCGTCGCCGTCGACGGCCATCCGCCCCGGGTGCCGCCGGCGGCGCCGACCGCGCGGACGCCGCACGTGCTGGCGCCGG
>JANQGL010000096.1 GCA_028277325.1 Magnetospira sp. | reverse complement strand
CACCGCGCCGTAGTCGATCGGGCCGGTGAGCGCGAGGTCGGCCGGCGGCGGGTCCAGGAACCCGTCCTCGACCGCGCCGGCGACGGTCAGCGGCAGGTCGCGCAGGCCGCGCAGGACCCGATGCCGGCATACCCCCTGGGCCAGGTTGACGATCAGTCCGATCAGCCCGCACAGGGAGCGCCAGGCCAGCCGCTCGGCCGGCCAGCCGCGCCGTTCGGCCGCCGCCAGCAGGGCCGCGTAGGGATCGATGCCGTGGTCCGCGACGCCGTGAACCGCCGCCTCGACGACCGCCCGCACCTCCGGGGCCAGGGGGTCCAGGCGGTCGCGCCACAACGGTCCGCCGGGCCGTCCGGCCAGACCGCCGGCGACCAGGATCGGGATCGGCCGGTCGGCGAACCGCGGCGGGTCGGGCTCGGCCGGCGGGCCGCCGTGCGGGAAGAACACCGCCGGGGCGGAACTGTAGCCGTCCAGGTCGAGGTGCGATTCGTCGACCACGCCCAACAGGGTGTCGGGCGGCACCTCGCGCAGGTAGGGATGGATCAGCGGGTGGTCGAGCACGGCCGAGAAGCGGGGCAGCCGGCCGATCGGGTAGCGGGCCTGGAGGTCGACCAGGAACGGCCGCGCGCGGCGTGCCGCGATGTCGCGCCACAGGTCGCCGATGCCGTCCAGGAAGGCCGCGAAGTCGCCGCCGCCATACACCCGCAGGTGCGCCGGCACCCCGGCCCGGGCCAGGCCCCCGGCCAACTCGCGCAGCATCCGGGCGCCGCAGTCGGTGCGCTGGGTGTCGCCGAGAACGACGGCCTCGCGGCGGCCGGGCGGGAGGGACGGGTCGGGCATGGGCGAGCCTAAACAGGAAAGGGCCGCCATGTCGACGACACGGCAGCCCCTCCTCCTCCCCAAAGCCGGGTGCGGCGCGGCGTCAGCCCATCAGGTTCCGACGGTCCTGCATCATGCGCCGCAGGATCGGTTCGATGACCAGTTCCATGGCGAGGCCCATCTTGCCGCCCGGGACGACGATGGAGTTGCGCCGCGACATGAAGGAATCGTGGATCATCTGCAACAGGAACGGGAAGTCGACCCGGAACTTGGCGGGGTCCTTGAAGCGGATCACCACCAGGCTCTCGTCCGGGGTCGGGATGTCGCGGGCGATGATCGGGTCGGAGGTGTCGACGATCGGCACCCGCTGGAAGTTGATGTCGGTTTCGGCGAACTGCGGGATGATATAGTGCACGTAGTCGTGCATGCGCCGCAGGATGGTGTCCATCACCACCTGCTCGGAGTAGCCGCGCGCCTTGGTGTCGCGGTGAATCTTCTGGATCCATTCCAGGTTGATCACCGGCACCACGCCGATCTTGAGGTCGGTGTACGGCGTCATGTCCACGTCGTCGTTGCACACGCAGCCGTGCAGACCCTCGTAGAACAACAGGTCGGTGCCCTCGGGGATTTCCTCCCAGGGGGTGAACTGGCCCGGAACGAGGCCGAGCTCCCTGAAGGGCTCCGCCTCGTCGGCGTTGTGCAGGTACAGGCGCCGCTTGCCGCCGCCGGTCCGGCCGTAGGTCTCGAAGGTGTCGGCCAGTTCGTTGAACAGGTTGGCCTCCGGGCCGAAGTGCGAGAAGTGGTTGTTGCCGGTTTCCTCGGCCTTCGTCATGGCTTCCCGCATGGCGACGCGGTCGAAACGGTGATAGCTGTCGCCCTCGACGACCGCTGGCGTGATGTCCAGGCGGCGGAAGATGTGCTCGAAGGCTTCCTTCACCGTGCTGGTTCCGGCGCCCGACGACCCGGTGACCACGATGATCGGATGTCTGGTGGACACTGTGTGTGCTCCTCTCGAAAGAACGTTTCCCCCGTATCACGGGCCCTGCCGACGCTTGTCGCGTTTTCCGGCCCGCCGGCGCGCCATCGTAGAGCGGTTTGCGGGCCGATCAATTATGTTTCGCGGCACGCGCCGGCCGGCGGCCGTTATCCGCCGGTCTCCCCCGCGGCGTCCGGGGCCACCATGGCGGAATTTTCGGACCCGCGAAACACCCGCCCGGGGAGCCCCCGAACCTATTCCAGGTGGGCCGGCAGCCACCTGTTCGGGTGGATTTCGCGCCCCGACGCTCCTCGGCAAGGAACGGCCGCCCTGAAACGACGATCACGCAATAAAATTGCGCGTTCTGCGCCCGTGCCGGAGGGTGGGGCGGTCGGGGTTGGGTAGGTCGGACGGGCTACGGCCTGCCCGGCGCGGCGCCACGGTCGCGGCAGTCGACCACCCAGACGTCGTAGACCGGGTGCTCCATGGCCGCCAGGGCGGGGCTCGACGCGAACATCCAGCCGCGGAAGACGGCGATCGCCGGCCGCTCCTCGCGCAGTTCCCAGATATCGACGAAGGCGGCGCTTTCCGGCGTCTCCTCGGGCGGCCGCTTGTCGCAGGCGCGGACCACGATTTCCAGGCTCCCGAAGCGGACCACCTGTCCGACCGGGGCCTGGATGGTGGAGATCCGCGCCGTCACCTTGTCCAGGCCCTGCAGGACGGCGGTATCCATCTTGTCGGCGCCGGCCGGGGGAGCGGCCACGAGCAGAACCGATCCGGCGAGAATCGCGAGGCGGCGCGTCATGGGCTCCCGGCGGGAAACGACCCGCCGCCCGGGTTGGTGGCCAGGAAGATGATCTCCCCCACCTGATCCTCCAGCGACCGATAGTCGCGGGTGTTGGCGATGCGTCCGCCGTCGGCGATCATCTCGCCGGCGCGTCCCGGTTCGAGGCGGATGTACTTGCCGCCGAGGATGCCTTCGCTGCCGATGCTGGCCACGGTGTCGGCCGGCAGGCGGACCCGCGAGTCCACGGTCATGGTGACGACGGCGTCGTAGGTCCGCGGATCCAGCCGGCGGTCGGTCACCGTGCCGACCTTGATGCCGGAGATGCGCACGTCGGCCCCCGGGGTCAGGCCGCCGACCTTGAAGAACGCCGCGTCCACCGTGTAGCCGCTGACGGCCCGCACCTGCGCCGTGTTGTAGGCGAAGAACACGAACACCCCGGCCACCAGGAGAACGACCGCCCCCATCACCGTCTCGACCATGTTCGCCCGCATGGATGCCTCGCTTCGTTGCCGGCCTCGGCGCGTCGGGTCAGCCGCCGCGCTTCGCCTTGCCTTCCGAGATGATCAGGTCCAACAGGTCCTCGACGACCATCGAATCCTGGGTGAAATCGATCCGGTCGCCGGGACCCAGATAGGCCGGATCGCCGCCCGGTTCGAGGACCACGAACTTGGCCCCGAACAGGCCGTCGGTGTGAATCGCCGCCGAGGTGTCGCGCGGCAGTTCGACGCCGCTGTCGATCTGCAGGACCAGCTCGGCCCGATAGGTCTCCTTTTTCAGCCGTTGCGCGACCACGCGGCCCACCTCGACCCCGGACAGCCGGACCGGATCCCCGACCCCCAGCCCGTCGATCCGCCCGAACGTGGCCAGGACCCGATAGCCGGTGCCGGTGCCGTCCGGCCGCGAGCCGTAGGACAGGGCCAGCATCAGCGCCAGTCCGGCCAGGCTGGCGGCGCCGACCCAGCGCTCCTTGGTTTCCCTGCGCATCGCCGTCGGCCGTCCGTCAGGAGGCGTCCGGGGTCCAGGCCTCGTAGTCGCCGGTCGCCGCGGCGCGGCGCCCGCCAGCCCGGTCGTGGCCGGCCGGCAGATAGGCCAGCGCGGTCCCGGTCAGGTTGGGAACGTGCTCCTTCTGCCACGGCCGGGTCTCGGTGACCGAGGCGGTCAGCGGCTCGTCCGTGGTGTGGTGCAGCCAGGCATGCCATTCCGGCGGCACCTTGGACGCCTCGTGGCGGCCCTTGTACAGCACCCAGCGCCGTTCGCGGCCCCACAGTTTCTTGCCGCGGCTGCGGAAATAGCGGTTGCCGTACTGGTCCTTGCCGACCTGCTGTCCCTTCAGCCAGGTGAACAGAATGGTTCCGGTGATCATGGGGCGGCGTTCCGATCGCTTGTGGCGGTTGGTCCGAAGGCGGGTGCGGCGGCGCGCACCCGATCGTTTCGGGAGCCGACTATCGCACTTGGCGCGATGCAGGACAAGAGGCGGCGTGATCGCCCGGCGGCGGCGGCGAAAACCGAAAAAAACGGCCAACGCGGGGATAAAATGTGAATCGCGGGGATAACCTCCAGGGCGTTCCTGCCCGCCGTTCCGTGGCCGTTCCGTCGCGACTCCGCGCATTTCCGCGGGGTTGGGTCGGACCCGGCGAAGGTTACCGCTTCGTCAACGCCGGACAATATGACATTAAAACACACTATATTGTGTGATTACCTGGACACAGCGCCAAAATCTTGTTGCGGCCATATGACGACGCAGCTACATTTTGAGGCGTCGGACGGGGAACACCGCATCATCTGGTGTGGTGGAGTCGAAATTCGCGACAGTGCCCGGGGCCGACTCCCTGCCGAGTCTCGGATTCGGGACACTGGCGGGTGCCGTCACGGCGGAAAAGGCCGGCGAAACCGGCGTTTTCATCGGGTGTTAACGGGATTGCGCACATGCTCCCCGACGTCCCGGGGTCGCTTGGGTTAGGTCCGAATCAATATCACGGGGAAGTCATGCGTATTGCGCGGTTTTACACTGAGTCCGACAGGTCGCCTTACGAATCCTTCGAGTTCCGGCGCGCGGCGAGCGAGATCCGCAACCCGGACGGCAGCGTCGTGTTCGCGACCGAGAACGTCGAGGTTCCGGCCCATTGGTCGCAGGTGGCCTGCGACGTGCTGGCCCAGAAGTACTTCCGCAAGGCGGGCGTTCCGGCCGACCTGCGGCGGATCGAGGAGAACGACGTGCCGTCGTTCCTGTGGCGTTCGGCGCCCGACTCCAAGGCCCTGCTGCGCCGCGACGAGGCGTCGCGCTACGGCGGCGAGACCAGCGCCAAGCAGGTCTTCGACCGCATGGCCGGCACCTGGGCCTACTGGGGGTGGAAGGGCGGCTACTTCGATTCCGAGGCCGACGCCGCGGCCTATTTCGACGAGATGCGCTTCATGCTGTGCGCCCAGGTGGGCGCTCCCAACTCGCCGCAGTGGTTCAACACCGGCCTGTTCTGGGCCTACGGCATCGACGGCCCGGCACAGGGCCACCACTACGTGGATTTCGAGACCGGCCACCTGACCCGCGCCAAGTCGGCCTACGAGCACCCGCAGCCGCACGCCTGCTTCATCCAGTCGATCGAGGACGATCTGGTCAACGACCGCGGCATCATGGATCTGTGGGTGCGCGAGGCGCGGCTGTTCAAGTACGGCTCCGGCACCGGCACCAATTTCTCGGCCCTGCGCGGCGCGAACGAGCCGCTGTCCGGCGGCGGCCGGTCGTCCGGCCTGATGAGCTTCCTCAAGATCGGCGACCGCGCGGCCGGCGCCATCAAGTCGGGCGGCACCACCCGGCGCGCCGCCAAGATGGTGATCGTCGACGTCGACCATCCGGACGTCGAGGCGTACGTCATCTGGAAGGCCCGCGAGGAGCAGAAGGTGGCGGCGATGGTCGAGGGCCTGCGCCACCTCTCCGAGGAT
>JANQGL010000095.1 GCA_028277325.1 Magnetospira sp. | reverse complement strand
CTCTCGGCGAGCACGGAGCGGGTCTTCGGGTCGCCGAGAGCCAGGTCGAGCGCAACGACTATAACCTCTGGATGCCGGTCGACTTCGCCGAGGAGTACCGGGACCTCCTCAAGCGGGTCGAGAGGGCGATGAAGGACAACGCCTACGACGACTGGACGGCGTTCGTCGGCACCGTGCCGCCGGTCACCGTCGCCCCGATCGCCAAAGGCGTCGGAACGCCCGAGGAGCGGGACGATCCCTTCAAGGCGACCAAGCACGGCAAGGCGGTCTATTACAAGTACTACACCTACGCCATCTTCGACGAGGCGTTCGCGCACACGACGCCGGTCAAGCTGACCCTCGAGCAGGCCTACGAGATCGACCGCCACATCGCCGCCTACAACGCCGCGATCGCGACCGAAATCGCCAAGCGCAACAAGGCCGCCGGACGCTCCCGCTTCGTCCTGGTCGATATCGGCAAGTGCCTGATCCAGCTCGCCATCAAGCGCAACGGCGGGAACCCGACCTACGCGTTTCCGCCGTTTTTCGACAACGTGGCGCCGACCCCCGACACCCGGTTCTACCACGCCACCTCGCGCACCCCGACGGTGGAGCAGGGCGGCATCTTCAGCCTCGACGGGGTGCATCCCTCGGCCATCGGCCAGGGGCTGATCGCCTGGGAGTTCCGGAAGGCGATGCGCGCCGCCGGGGTGGTTTTCCCGCACGACCTGGACTGGCCGGCGATCTTCGCCACCGACGACCTGTGGCAGCGTCCGGTGACCATCATGCCCGAGCTTTATCAGCATGACGACCTCGCCCGCCTGTTCGTGCGCATGGCGCGGCGCGGCGGCAAAGCCCCGCCGCCGGACGCCGCGGGGTTGTAGACTCCGGGTTTCGGGCTTCACCGGGCGGGCCGGCCGTGCTATGTGCGTTGGCCCCGCCGGGCCCGTAGCTCAATTGGTCAGAGCCGGCCGCTCATAACGGTCTGGTTGCAGGTTCGAGTCCTGCCGGGCCCACCACTCCGGAACGAAGCCGGGCACCGGTTCGGTGTCCGGCTTCGTTGCTTTCAGGGCCGCGTCGGCAAGCGCCGCCTTCGGGCCAATCGCCTCGCCCCTCGTCCCCACGGGGACGACACATTCCACCGTCGTGGCGGAAACCGGTTCCTTTCCTCCCTGTTGAGCGATTGCGCACGAACCGAGGCTTCCAACATGAATGTCTACAGGCCCTAAGCCCCGCGCATCTCCTTGTAGGCCGCGATCAGGCCGCGGGTGGAGGCGTCGTGGTCGCGCGGCGGCACCTCGTCCATCAGTTCGGGCAGGATGGTGCGGGCCAGCTGCTTGCCCAGCTCGACCCCCCACTGGTCGAACGAGTTGATCCCCCACACCGTGCCCTGGACGAAGATCTTGTGCTCGTAGAGGGCGACCAGCATGCCCAGGGTGTGGGGATCGAAGGAGCGGACCAGGATCGCGTTGGTCGGGATGTTGCCGGGGAACACCTTGTGCGGCAGCAGGGTCTCCAGCTCCTTGCCGGACATCCCCTGCGCCTCCAGCTCGGCCCGCGCCTCGGCCTCGCTCTTGCCGACCATCAGGGCCTCCGGCTGGGCGAAGAAGTTCGACAGCAGGATCGGATGGTGGAACGGCAGCGGGTTGTGGCTTTGCGCGGCGGCGATGAAGTCGCAGGGCACCGTCTGGGTTCCCTGGTGGATGAGTTGGTAGAACGAGTGCTGGCCGTTGGTGCCCGGCTCGCCGAACAGCACCGGCCCGGTGGCGTGGTCGACCACCGCCCCGTCGCGGGTCACCCGCTTGCCGTTGCTCTCCATGTCGGCCTGCTGGAGATAGGCCGGCAGGCGGTGCAGGTACTGGTCGTAGGGCAGCACGGCGTGGGTGCGGGCGGCGAAGAAGTTGGTGTACCAGACGCCCAGCATGCCGAGAACGACCGGCATGTTGGACTCCAGCGGTGCGGTGCGGAAGTGCTCGTCCATGGCATGCGCCCCGGACAGCAGCTCCAGGAACCGCTCCATGCCGACGGCGATGACGATCGGCAGCCCGATCGCCGACCACAGGGAGTAGCGGCCGCCCACCCAGTCCCAGAACTCGAACATGTTGGCGGTGTTGATCCCGAACGCGGCGACCGCCTCGGCGTTGGTCGACAGCGCCGCGAAGTGGCGCGCCACCGCCGCCTCGCCCAGCCGGTCGGTCAGCCAGCCGCGCGCCGACTGCGCGTTGGTCATCGTTTCCTGGGTGGTGAAGGTCTTCGAGGCGACCAGGAACAGGGTGGTCTCCGGGTTCAGGTCCTTGAGGATCTCGGCCAGGTGGGTGCCGTCGACGTTGGAGACGAAATGCACCCGGATGCGCGGATGGTGATAGGGCTTCAGGGCCTCGCAGACCATCACCGGCCCGAGGTCGGAGCCGCCGATGCCGATGTTCACCACGTCGGTCACCGGCTTGCCGCTGTGCCCGGTCCAGTAGCCCTCGCGCACCGAGTCGGCGAACCGCCGCATGTGATCGAGCACCCGGCGCACCCCCGACATCACGTCTTCGCCGTTCAGGTAGATCGGCCGGTCGGAGCGGTTGCGCAGGGCGATGTGCAGCACCGCGCGGCCCTCGGTGTTGTTGATGACCTCGCCGGCGAACATCTTGCTGCGCCAGATTTCCAGTTCGGCGTCGTGGGCGAGCCGCATCAGCAGGTCGCGCGTCTCGACGGTGATCCGGTTCTTCGAATAGTCGAGCAGCATGTCCCCGAGGCGCAGGGAGAAGGTCTCGAACCGGTTCGGGTCGGCGGCGAAGAGATCGCGCATGTGGACGTCGGCCATGGCCTCGGCATGCGCTTGCAGCGCCTTCCAGGCCGGCAACCCGGTGAGCGTTTTCATTCTGGCGGTCCCCCTGTTATGGCCATCCTCATGGCGCCCGGGCAAACACTAGCAGAGTCGCCCCCGTCCCTCCAACCGGACAACGCAACAACTTGCCGAACAGGTCAAAATGACCTATTTTCGCGACATGCCTTGGAGGCTTTCGGATAGACCAGAGAGCCGGCCCATTCCGACAAACCGCATCAGCGGGAGGTATCCTTGGGAGTGGGCCGGCTCCACTGTTTTGGAGCCAGGGGTTGGCTCGTCCATTGTTCGCCATTCTCGTCGATGGCGGGTTCCTGACCAAAAAGCTTTACGAGAAGCAAAAACGGCACGCCTACGAATCAACTCGCCCCGAAACCGCACTTCGCCCTGCGCATGGGGCAAACCGCCCTCGCGCCGGATTGCTGGAAAATCAAGCCGCGCACGGTGAAGGAGTTGATCCGAAATCCACGTCCCCTGATGGACGAGGATTTCGTGCTGGATCTGTCGCAGAAAGGCGTGGACATGCGGGTCGGCCTCGACATGGCGCGCCTGTCCCTGGGCGAGAAGGTCCGTTCGATCGTCGTCGTGACGGGGGATTCGGATTTTGTCCCCGCGTTCAAGTTCGCGCGTCGCGAAGGGGCCAAGGTCATCCTCGAACCGATGGGCCACAACGTGCGCCCCGAGCTTCGGGAGCACGCGGATATGGGTTTGTCATGACTCCTTCTTGGCTCGACGTGTTTCCGCTGCTGGCCGCGTTGCCGGACCGCGAGCGGCGGCGGCTGGTCGACGCGGCCGGTCCGGTCCGCCTGCCGGCCGGCCGGCCGGTGTTCCGGGCCGGCGACGCCTGCCACCGCTATTTCCTGGTCCTCGACGGGGCGGTGCGGGTGCAGATGACGGCGCCCAACGGGCGCGAGATCGTCCTCTACCGGGTCGAGCGCGGCCAGACCTGCATCCTCACCACCACCTGCCTGATGGCCGGGCGGCCCTACGCGGCGGAGGCGCAAACCGAGTCCGCGGTCTCGGCGATGATCCTGCCGCGGCCGGCGTTCGACGCCCTGCTGGCCGGGGCGCCCGGATTCCGGACCTTCGTGTTCGCGGCGTTCGGCGACCGGGTGAGCGGCCTGCTGGCGCTGATCGAGGAGGTGGCGTTCGGGCGGGTCGACCGCCGGCTGGCCCAGTTCCTGATCGAACACGCCGCGGCCGGCGGGGTGCTGGCGATGACCCATCAGGACATCGCGGCCGAACTGGGCTCGGCGCGCGAGGTGGTCAGCCGCCAGCTCAAGGAGTTCGAGCGGCGCGGCTGGGTGAGCCTGGGGCGCGGCCGGGTCGACCTGCGGGCGCCGGACGCCCTCGGCGGGCTGGCCCGGCGCGACGAGCGGTGACGGCCGCAGATCCGGTCGCGCTGCGCGAACGGGTGCGGGCGCGCGCCCTGGACCTGGGCTTCGACGCCTGCGGCGTCGCGGCGGCCGAGACGACGCCCGTGGACAAGGCGGCACTGGCCGGATTCCTGGCCGCCGGGCGCCACCGGGACATGGCCTGGATGATGGAGACCGCCGACCGGCGGGCCGATCCCCGGGTCCTGTGGCCCGCCGCGCGCACGGTGATCTCGCTCGGCATGAACTATGGCCCGCCCGATCCGGACCCGGTCGAGCGGCGCCCGGATCGGGCGCATATCGCCCTCTACGCGCGGCGCCGCGACTACCACGACGTGGTGAAGCAACGCCTCAAGGCGCTGGCCCGCTGGCTGGTCGCCGAAACCGGCGCCGAGGTCAAGGTGTTCGTGGACACCGCCCCGGTGATGGAGAAGCCATTGGCCCGCCAGGCCGGACTTGGCTGGATCGGCAAGCACACCAACCTCGTATCCCGGGACTTCGGGTCCTGGCTGGTCCTGGGCGAGGTGTTCACCACCCTGGCGATACCGCCCGATCGCCCGGCCGCCGACCATTGCGGCTCCTGCACCGCCTGCCGGGACGCCTGTCCGACCGGCGCCCTCGACGTGCCCTACCGGATGGACACCGGGCGCTGCCTCGCCTACCTCTCGGTGGAGGCGGCCGACCCGGTGCCGGACTCGTTCGCCGCCGCCATGGGCAACCGGGTGTTCGGCTGCGACGACTGCCTCGCCGTTTGTCCCTGGAACAAGTTCGCGCGACCGGCCACCGAGCCGAAGCTGGCGGTCCGGCCGGCGGTGGCGGCGCCGGACCTGTCGACCCTCGCCAGGCTGGACGAGGCGGCGTTCCGCAACCTGTTTTCCGGGACCCCGGTGCGGCGGCGCGGCCATGCCCGGTTCACGGCCAACGCCCGATTGGCCCTGGCGACGGTGCGGCCATCCGACGAGGGACCGGCTTCCGGACGTTGAAATTCCGGCGCAAAACGGTCAAAATAGGGACGGCGACCCGGACTTCGTTCCTTGGGGGATGACGGATCGTGTGGTCACTGGTGAATCGGGGCTTCAAGCAGCTTTACCGGACCGGCGCCGTCGAGGTGGTGCGCCCGGACGGCTGCCGCGCGCGCTACGGCGACGGACAGGGAACGCCGGTCGTGGTGCGACTTCACGACCCGGGCTTCGCCTGGAAATTCCTGCGCAGTCCCGGCCTCGCGGTGGGCGAGGCCTATATGGACGGCCGGATGACCTTCGACGACGGCGACATCCGCGCCTACCTGGACGTCACCCTGGCCAACCTGGGCCTGCGCGCCGTCGTCGGCTCGCTGCAGACCGTCCTGCACGGACTTCGCGTGATGACGCGGCGGCTGGCGCAGCACAACCCGGTGCGGCGGTCGCACCGGAACGTGGCCCATCATTACGACCTGTCGGACGACCTCTACGACCTGTTCCTGGACGCCGACCGGCAGTATTCCTGCGCCTACTTCCAGTTGCCGGAGGACGATATCGAGGCCGCGCAGGCGCAGAAAAAACGCCATCTGGCCGCCAAGCTGCTGCTGTCGCCGGGGCAGAGCGTGCTCGACATCGGCAGCGGCTGGGGCGGGCTCGGACTCTATCTGGCGCGGACGGCCGGAGTCGACGTGACCGGGGTGACCCTCAGCCGCGAGCAGCACCGGGTGTCCAACCGGCGCGCCGAGGCGGCCGGGCTGGGCGGCCGGGCGCGGTTCCAGGTCCGCGACTACCGGGAAGCCAGCGGCCGGTTCGACCGCATCGTGTCGGTCGGCATGTTCGAACATGTCGGCATCAACCACTATCACGAATATTTCGGCAAGGTCCGCGACCTGCTGGCCGAGGATGGCGTCGCCCTGCTGCACACGATCGGGCGTGCCGAGGGGCCGGGCACCACCAACCCCTGGATTCGCAAATACATTTTCCCGGGCGGCTATTCCCCGGCGCTTTCGGAAGTGGTGGCCCACGTCGAGCGGGCCGGGCTCTATATCACCGATATCGAAGTCCTGCGCCTGCACTATGCGGAGACCCTGCGCCGCTGGCAACTGGCCTTCGAGGCCAACCGGGACCGGGTGATCGCCCTGTACGACGAACGTTTCGTGCGGATGTGGGAGTTCTACCTCTGCGCCAGCGAGATGGCGTTCCGGCATGGCGGCCATGTGGTGTTCCAGGTGCAGATGGCCAAGCGCCAGGACGCGGTGCCGCTGACCCGCGACTACATCCAGGCGTTCGAGGCCGCCCAGCCGCCGGCGCCGGTGTTCGCCGGTCCGCGGTCGTTCCAGGACGCGGCACCGGAGTCCGGGTCCTCGCACGCCGCCTGAAGACCCCGGCCACGACAGACCGGGCGTCCGTCCGGTCCGCCTTCACCGGGCGGGCCTTCATCGCATCGGAAGCCCGCCGGGCGTCCATCACCGCCCGTGAAGGGACCCGCCGCGAATGTCCGCCCCGCCCCGCGTCCTGATCAACGCCCTGCACGCCAAGAGCGGCGGCGGACTCACCTATCTGCGCGAGATCGTGCCGCACCTGGCGGCGCGGCCGGAGATCGCGCCGATCCTGCTGCTTCACGAGTCGCAGCGATCGCCGTTCGCCGACCTGGAGCGCCACCTGCCGGTCCACTGGGTGGATTTCCGCACCGGCTTCCTGCGCCTGCTGGTCTGGGAGCAGGTCCGACTCCCCCGGCTGGCGCGCCGGCTCGGCGCCCGGGTCACCTTTTCTCCGGCCAACTTCGGGCCGTTGCTGGCGCCGCGGCCGGTGATCCTGCTGCGCAACACCCTGGCCGTCGGCGAGTCGGAGACCCGCCCCCTGAAGCGGCTCTACTGGCGGGTACTGGGGATCGTCACCCGGGCCTCGATCCGCCGCGCCCCGGTGGTCCTGGCGGTGTCCGCCTACGCGGCGGACGTCCTCTGTCGCGGCGTCGCGGCGCGTCACCGGGCCAAGCTGCGGATCGTGCCGCACGGGGTGGCCGGTCGGTTCGCGCCCGGCGACCAGCCGCGCGGGGATTTCCTGCTGGCGGTCGGCGACATCTATATCCAGAAAAACTACCACGGCCTGATCGAGGCCCTGGGGAGGCTGGCCGGCAGCCACCCGGACCTGCGCCTGCGGATCGCCGGACGGCCGGTGGACGCCGACTACAAGAGATCGCTCGAGGCCCGGCTCGCCGAAGCCGGGCTGGCCGACCGGGTGACCTTCCGCGGCCCGGTCCCCCCGGCCGACCTGG
>JANQGL010000046.1 GCA_028277325.1 Magnetospira sp. | reverse complement strand
GAACACCAGCATCAGCCAGACGACCCAGTAGGGACGGAGCGCTTCGTAAAGGGTTTGCACGAGTTCCATCTTGCTTTCCTGTGCGGGTCGCCAGTTGTCAGGCACGGCCCCTCAGCGGTAGTCCATCTCGGGCTTGTACTCGGTGAAGTCCACCAGGGTGCCGAGCATCTGGAGATAGGCCACCAGGGCATCCATCTCGGTGATCCGGTCCGGGTCGCCGTCGAAGTCGCCGATCTTGGCCTTCGGATAGCGGTCCAGGACCGCATCCGGGTCGGACTCGTCGGCGTCGCCGTTGGCCTGGCTCAGCAGGTCGGCCTGGGCGTTCTCGATCTGCTCGTCGGTGTAGGGGACCCCGAGTGACCGCAGCGCCTTCATGTGCGCCGCCGCGGTGTCGAAGGAGAGGTCCGATTCGGCCAGGAAGGCATACATGGGCATCACCGATTCCGGGACCACCGCCCGGGGATCGATCAGGTGCGCCACGTGCCAGTCGTTGGAGTACTTGCCGCCGACCCGCGCCAGGTCGGGACCGGTCCGCTTGGACCCCCACTGGAACGGATGGTCGTACATGCTCTCGGCGGCCAGGCTGTAGTGGCCGTAGCGCTCCGCCTCGTCGCGGAACGGACGGATCATCTGCGAGTGGCAGGTGTAGCAGCCCTCGCGGATGTAGATGTCGCGCCCGGCCAGTTCGAGCGGCGTGTAGGGACGGATGTCGTCCACCTTCTCGATCGTCGAATCGATGGTGTAGAGCGGCACGATCTGCACCAGCCCGCCCACCGACACGGTGATCAGGATGGCGATCGAGAGAAGGATGACGTTCTTCTCGAAGATTTCGTGGTTCATGACATCCTCCCCCTATTCGGCGGCGCCGGCCCGCGCGCCCTCGGGCGCCGTGGCCGGAACGTCCTCGTGCCGCACCTTGCCCTTGATGGTCATGTAGATGTTCCAGACCATGAACAGGGCGCCGACCAGGAACAGCACGCCGCCCAGCGTGCGGATGACGTAATACGGGTACATCGCCTCGACCGTCTCGATGAACGAGTATTGAAGGAAGCCGAGGTCGTCGTAGGCCCGCCACATCAGGCCCTGCATGATGCCGGAGATCCACATCGCGGTGATGTAGAGCACGATGCCGATGGTGGCGATCCAGAAATGGTAGGACACCAGACGCTGGCTATACAGCCGCTCCCGGTTCCACAGCCGCGGGACCAGGAAGTACAGCGCGCCGAAGCTGACGAAGGCGACCCATCCCAGGGCCCCGGAGTGCACGTGGCCGATCGTCCAGTCGGTGTAGTGGGACAGCGAGTTGACCGCCTTGATCGACATCGCCGGGCCCTCGAAGGTGGACATGCCGTAGAACGCCACCGAGGTCACCATGAAGCGGAGCACCGGGTCGGTGCGCAGCTTCTCCCACGCCCCGGACAGGGTCATGATGCCGTTGATCATGCCGCCCCAGGACGGCATCCAGAGCATGATCGAGAACGTCATCCCGAGGGTCTGCGTCCAGTCCGGCAGCGCGGTGTAGTGGAGGTGGTGCGGACCGGCCCAGATGTAGAGGAAGATCAGGGCCCAGAAGTGGACGATCGACAGGCGGTAGGAATACACCGGCCGGTTGGCCTGCTTGGGCACGAAGTAGTACATCAGGCCGAGGAACCCGGCGGTCAGGAAGAAGCCCACCGCGTTGTGGCCGTACCACCACTGGGTCATGGCGTCCTGCACCCCGGACCAGGCGATGTAGCTCTTGGTGAACTCGCCGCCGAAGACCACCACCGGCAGGGTCACGTTGTTGCCGATGTGCAGCATCGCGATGGTGATGATGAACGCCAGGTAGAACCAGTTGGCCACGTAGATGTGGCTTTCCCGGCGCGTCATCAGGGTGCCCGCGAAGGCGATCAGGTACATCACCCAGACCACCGCGACCAGCAGGTCCACGTACCATTCCGGCTCGGCGTATTCCTTGCCCTGGGTGATGCCCAGGACGTAGCCGCTGGCCGCCAGCACGATGAACAGCTGGTACCCCCAGAAGATCATGTTGGCGAACGCCGGTCCGCCGAACAGGGTCTGTCGGCAGGTGCGCTGCACGACATAGAACGACGTGCCCAGCAGCACGTTGCCGCCGAACGCGAAAATCACCGCCGACGTGTGAACCGGCCGCAGGCGCCCGAAGGTCGTCCACTCAAGGCCCAGGTTCAACGACGGGAAGGCGAGTTGCGATGCGATATACACACCGGCGATGAAACCGATGAGTCCCCAGAAGGTGGCCGCGATAACGAATTTCCTGACGATGCCCTCGTTATACGCGACCGCCTCGTGCGCTGCCGCATGGTTCATCCCGAACTCCTTTTCCCCAGTCAGGCTAGAATCCGATCAATAACGCCTCGTTGTTCGTGCCAGCATTGTTTTTCCCAGTGGAACACCCGCCGTTTCCCGGGTCGGAATGGCGTGTCGGCCCACCAAAAGTGTACCACGCCCGCACCTCGACGGGTACTATCTAACACACCCGAATAGGGTCTCGACCGCCCACTCGAACGGATGGGTTGAACTACACTAACATGAGTAAATTCTTATATTAGAAATCATCAAATCGTCAAATCCGAAATTCCTCCTGGGGCATTCGGAAAAGCGATAGACGACGCCGACCGACCATGGCGCGGCGATCGCTCGGCGGCTATACTCCGAGGCCTCGACCAGCCGGACTCCGATCGTGCCGCACCAGCCGCCCGACCTCGCCGCCGTGATCGGCCATCGCGGCGCCGCCGCCATGGCGCCGGAGAACACCCTGGCCGGCCTGCGGGCGGCGCATGCCGCCGGTGCGGCCTGGGTCGAGGTGGACCTCCGATCGAGCGCCGACGGTCGCGCGGTGCTGTTTCACGACGCCACCCTGGAACGGACCACCGACGGACGGGGCCGCGTGGCCGACCATCGGCTGGACGACCTGCAACGGCTCGACGCCGGCCGATGGTTCGATCCGGCGTTCGCCGGCGAGCCGGTGCCCGATCTGGGGAGCGCCCTGCGGCTGGCCGGGTCCCGGGGGCTGGGCGTCAATCTCGAACTGAAAGCCGAGCCGGGCGCCGCGGGCGATCTGGGCGAGGCGCTGGCGGCCGACCTGCGGGCCGCCGGTCCGCGACCGCCGCTGCTGCTGACCAGCTTCGACCGCACCGCCCTGGAGACCTGCGCCCGGCGCCTGCCGGACGTCCCCCGCGGCCTGCTGGCCGACGACCTGCCGGACGACTGGCGGGAGGCGGCGCGCGCCCTCGGATGCGTTTCGGTTCACCTGGGATACGGGCTGCTCGACGCCGATCGGATCGCGGCGATCCACGCGGCCGACCTGCGGGTGGTGGCGTGGACGCTCAACGACCTCAAATGGGCGCACCGGCTCTGGGAATGGGGCGTTGATTCGATCGTCACCGACGATCCGGCCCTTCTCCTTGCGGAAAGACGCCACGCGGGGTAAACGTTGCGGTCACGCCCGCGGGACGCCGACCGACGTCCCGCGTCGATTCGGCGAACGAGGACAAGCACTTGAAATCTATAAATCCCTTGGTAATTTCCGGACGGGAGGTTCTGCCCCTGATCGAAGGCGGCAAAGGCATCGCGGTGTCCAACGGCCGCAGTTCCGGCGCCTGGGCGGCGACCGGCGGGGTCGGCACCTTTTCCGGTGTCAATGCCGACAGCTACGACGACGACGGCAACCTGGTTCCCCAGATCTACCACGGCCGGACCCGCCGCGAGCGGCAGCGCGAACTGATCGCCTTCGCGATCCGCGGCGCCCTTCATCAGGCGCGGCTGGCCCACGAGATGTCGAACGGCGCGGGGCGCCTGCACATGAACGCGCTGTGGGAGGCCGGCGGCACCGAGCCGATCCTGCACGGGGTTCTGGAAGGCGCGCGCGGACTGATCCACGGGATCACCTGCGGTGCCGGCATGCCCTACCGGATGTCGGAGATCGCCGCCCGCTACGGCGTCTACTACTACCCCATCGTCTCCTCGGCGCGCGCCTTCCGGGCCCTTTGGAAACGCGCCTATCACCGCCACGTCGAGTGGCTGGGCGGGGTGGTCTACGAGGATCCCTGGCGGGCCGGCGGCCACAACGGCCTGTCCAATTCCGAGGACCCGCAACAGCCGCAGGACCCGTTCCCGCGCGTCCTCGAACTGCGTCGCCTGATGCGCGCGTTCGGGCTCGACCGGGTGCCCATCCTGATGGCCGGCGGGGTGTGGTATTTGCGCGAATGGGAGGACTGGATCGACAATCCCGATCTCGGGCCGATCGCCTTCCAGTTCGGCACCCGGCCGTTGCTGACCCGGGAAAGCCCGATTCCGGACGCCTGGAAACAGCGCCTGATGTCGCTGCGCGACGGCGACGTGATGCTGCAGCGGTTCAGCCCCACCGGCTTCTATTCCTCGGCCGTCCGCAACCGCTTCCTGGCCGACCTGGAGGCCCGCAACGACCGCCAGGTGGCCTATCTCACCAAGCCGGCCGGCGAACTGACCGTCGCGTTGCCGGTCGGGGCGCGCGGCCGTCCGGTCTATCTCACCGGGGAAGGCCGCAAGCGGGCCGACGGCTGGATCGCCGAGGGCTATTCGGTGGCCCTCAAGACGCCGGAGTCCACGCTCGTCTTCGTGACCCCGGCGCAGTCCGACCGCATCCTGCGCGATCAGGCCGAATGCATGGGCTGCCTGTCGGCCTGCCTGTTCAGCAACTGGGCGGAGAACGAGGAGGGCACCACCGGCAAGAAGGCCGATCCGCGTTCGTTCTGCATCCAGAAGACGCTGCAGGACATCGCCCACTCGGGCACGGTGGACGACAACCTCATGTTCGCCGGCCATGCGGCCTATCGGTTTACCTCCGACCCGTTCTACGCGGGCGGTTTCATTCCCACCGTCGGTCAACTCGTGGCGCGGATTCAAACGGGCGATTGACCAATAACCACGTAAGTTCTGGGGTCTCGTGGAATTTTTCTAGTTTCAACGACATAAAGAATAGTGTAAACTGTCCCTGACGCTTTCGGGGCCCAACGTGGTCGCGGGAAGTTGACAGCACCGAAAAGCTTGGGAGGCAGACTTGAGACCTTACAGCCATGCTCTAGAGAAATTGCGGGCCGCGGGCCTGCGCCCGACCCGCCAGCGCCTGGCCCTGGCCAAACTGCTTTTCGAGGGTGAGGACCGCCACATTACCGCCGAATCGCTTCATGGCGAAGCCCTCGACAACAACATCCGGGTATCCTTGGCGACCGTCTATAACGCGCTGCACCAGTTCACCGACAGCGGCCTCCTGCGCGAGATCGTGGTCGACGCGTCGCGGTCCTATTTCGACACCAACACCTCGGATCACCACCATTTCTTTTTTGAGCATAACGGCGAACTGATGGATATCCCGGGCGAGAACATGCTGGTTTGCGACGTCCCGGAGCCGCCGGCCGGCATGACCATCAATCGGGTCGACGTGGTGGTCAGGGTGCGTCAGGCCGCCTGATTTCCGCACACCGCCCAGTGTTTTGCAACGTCGGGGCCGATCCGGTCCCGACGTCTTGCGTTCAGCGGTCGGCGAGGCGGGCCAGAGCCGCCCGCAGGAGGTCGATCCCGTCGCCGTCGCGCGACGAGGTGGCGATGGCGTCCGGATGCGCCGCGACGTGGCGGCCGAGCGCCGTTTCGGTGCGCGCCATCAGCGTGTCCAGGTCGGCCGGCCTGATCTTGTCGGCCTTGGTCAGCACCACCTGAAACGCCACCGCCGCCTTGTCCAGCAGGGTCATGACCTCGCCGTCGTTGGCCTTGATCCCATGGCGGGCGTCGACGAGCAGCAGGACCCGGCGCAGGTTGGGGCGGCCGCGCAGGTAGTCCATGGTGAGGCGGGTCCAGCGCTCGACCTTGGTTTTCGGCGCCGCCGCGTAGCCGTAGCCCGGCAGGTCGGCCAGCCGCAGCCGGCCGTCCAGGTCGAAGAAGTTCAGTTCCTGGGTGCGGCCCGGGGTGTTGGAGGTGCGGGCCAGCGCCTTGCGGCGGGTCAGGGCGTTGAGCAGGCTCGACTTGCCGACGTTCGACCGGCCGGCGAAGGCGACCTCGGGCAGGTCGGGCGGCGGCAGTTGGAGCAGGGTCGTCGCCCCCAGCACGAACCCGCAGGGCCGGGCGAACAGCCGCCGTCCGCGTTCCAGGTCGTCTTCCGTGATCGGCTCGCGCGGCATGGCTCGGACATCGGATCGGTGGGCGGGCGACGGCGACCCCGTTGTTTGGCCGGCCCGGCGCCGCCGGTCAACGGGAAATCAGGCGATCCCGTCGATGAACCGCGCCAGGTCGACGTCGCGGGTGGTCACGCCGCCGGCGTCGTGGCTGCTGAGCGTGATCTCGACCTTGTTGTAGACGTTGCACCACTCCGGGTGATGATCGGCCTTCTCGGCCGCCAGGGCGACCCGGCACATGAACCCGAAGGCGGCGTGAAGTCGACGAAGGCGAACGTCTTGGCGATGGCGTCGCGGCCCTCGACCTCCCGCCATCCGTCCAGGCCTCGCAGGGCCGCCGAGCGGGCGGTCGGGTCAAGCTTGTCGGGCATGCTCTCCTCCGGTCGGGCGGTGCCTCCCCGGGACATGGGACCGCTTGGCGGCACGGTCAAGCCGAGATACAGTTCCGCGATGACCCAGCCGCCCCGCCATCCGCCCAGCCTGGACGACATCGAGGCGCTGGCCCGCGCCGCCCTGGCCGGGCTGCCGGCGATGTTCCGCCGCCAGGTGGCGGGGGTGCCGATCCATGTCACCGAGTTTCCGGACGAGGAGACCGAGCGCGACATGGAACTGGAGTCGCCGTTCGACCTGCTGGGCCTCTATCGCGGGGTGTCGCTGGACCGGAAAAGCGTCCACGACGTGGCCCACGACCTGGACATGATCTTCCTCTACCGGCGGCCGCTGCTCGACTACTGGTGCGAGACCGGGGAGGATCTGGCGCACCTGGTGCGCCACGTGCTGATCCACGAGATCGGCCATCACCTCGGCCTGTCCGACGACGCCATGGCGCGCATCGAGCGGGCGGCCGGGTAGCGGCTCGCGTCGGTTCGCCCGTCGGGCGGATGGCGGCGTCCCAGACGTCTGGACCGGTGACGTCCGGCACATTACAGCGGGTCGCCTTTCATCGGAGCCTCTTGGTGGCTCCGATGAAAGGCGTGAATCCGCTGTAAACCTTTGTCGACGAGCAGAGTCACGCGTTCAATTGGATCGCCGATGCGATTCCAATTGAACGCGATCTGCGCTAGATTGGAAACCTTCGATGTGCCCGTCCGACCGATCCCTGGAGATGCCCCCATGACCGAGCTGTCCCTGGCGCACGGGTTGCGCTTCGAGGACCTCTACGAGTGCGCCGGCCTGGCCCGCGTCGACGCCCTGTTTCTCGATCAGGTGGGGGCGACGATGCCCGAACTGCGCGACCGGCTGGAGGCCGCGCGGCGCGACGCGGAGTCCCTGACGGCACTCGAAGAGTCGGCCCTGCTGCTCGATCTGGCGCCGCACCTGGAGAACTTCCTGGCCACCCTGTTCGACATCGACGAGGCCCTGGGCGAACTGGTCGGCGTGCACGTCGGGCTGGAGTTTTTCTTCAAGGCCAAGCGCAATTTCGTGCAGCGGGTGGCGGCCAGGGCGATTGCCCCGGAAGAGGCCGAAACCCTGGACGGGCCGGCCCTGTGGGACGAGGTCTGCGATCACGCCGGAGGCATCGTCAACCAGGCCGCCTTCGCCCGCAAGGTGACCGAGTGGGAGGCCGACCCGGCGGCCCACGCCGACGCCCTGGAGGCGGCCAAGCGCTACGCCGCCTGGGCGGTCCATTCCAAGGCCGGCCGGGAACTGCATCGCGACGACGTGTTCTTCCGCACCGTGACGCACCTGGACCACGACCGTCTGGTGCGCGGCGAGACGGTCGATCTGGAGGCCGGGGCCACCGCCCTCGGGCCGCTCCCCGGACACCGCCGGCACCGCGACGGGTTTCGCTTGACCGACCGCGGCACCAGCCTGCTCGGCTGCCTGGACCAGACCCATTACTGCGTGATCTGCCACGACCGCGCGCGGGATTCCTGCGCGCGCGGGCTCCGCGACCGCAAGACCGGCGACATCCAGGACAACCCGCTCGGGGTGACCCTCCACGGCTGTCCGCTGGAGGAGAAGGTCTCGGAGATGCACCTGCTGATCAACCGGGGGCATCCGGTCTCGGCGATCGCGGTGGCGATGGTCGACAACCCGCTGGTCGCCGGCACCGGGCACCGGATCTGCAACGACTGCATGAAGGCCTGCATCTTCCAGAAGCAGGAACCGGTGGACATCCCGCAGGTGGAGACCCGCACCCTCAAGAACCTTTTGACCCTGCCCTACGGGTTCGAGATCTATGCCCTGCTCAGCCGCTGGAACCCGATGAACGTCCGCCGGCCGCTGCCGAGGCCGGACAGCGGCTACAAGGTGCTGGTGGTCGGACTCGGGCCGGCCGGATACACCCTGGCCCACCACCTGCTCAACGAGGGCCACGCGGTGGTGGCGGTGGACGGCCTGAAGATCGAGCCGCTCGACCCGGAGCTGTCGGGGGTCGACGCCGCCGGACAGCGGGTGCCGTTCCGGCCGGTCAAGGACTATCATCACGACCTTTGGGAGAACCTGGACGAGCGGGCCATGGCCGGGTTCGGCGGGGTCGCCGAGTACGGCATCACGGTGCGCTGGGACAAGAACTTCCTGAAGGCGATCCGCCTGCTGCTGGAGCGCCGGGCACGATTCTCGATGCTGGGCGGCGTGCGGTTCGGCTCCACCCTGACCGACCGCGAGGCCTTCGAGATGGGCTTCGACCATATCGCCCTCTGCGCCGGGGCCGGCAAGCCGACGGTGCTCGACATGCCCGGCAACCTGGCGCGCGGGGTGCGCCAGGCGTCCGACTTCCTGATGGGCCTGCAACTCACCGGGGCGGCCAAGGCCGATTCCATCGCCAACCTGCAACTGCGCCTGCCCGTCGTGGTGATCGGCGGCGGCCTGACCGCCATCGACACCGCCACCGAGGCGCTGGCCTACTACGTGCGGCAGGTGGAGAAGTTCCTGCACCGCTACGAGGTGCTGGCCGACGAACAGGGCGAGGGCGCGACGCGCGCCGCCTGGACGCCGGAGGAGGCGGCGATCGCCGACGAGTTCCTGGCCCACGGCCGCGCCCTGCGGGCCGAGCGGGAGGCGGCCTGGGAAGAGGATCGGCAGCCCGACTTCGGGCCGCTGCTCGATTCCTGGGGCGGCGCCACCGTCGCCTACCGGCGGCGGATGGTCGAGTCCCCGGCCTATCGGCTCAATCACGAGGAGATCGCCAAGGCATTGGAGGAGGGCATTCGGTTCGCCGAGCTGCTGGGGCCGCTGGCGGTGGAGACCGACGCATTCGGACATGCCGAGCGCATCCGCCTGGAGCGCATGGCGATGGTCGACGGGCGGCCCAGGGGCACCGGCGAGGAGATCGCGCTGCCGGCCCGGTCGGTGCTGATCGCCGCCGGCACCCGGCCCAACACCACCCTGTCGCGCGAACTGGACGGCTTCGCGGCGCTGGACGGCGCGTATTACCAGACGCTGGACGAGGCGGGGACCCCGGTCGCGGTGACCGACAATCCCAAACCCGAGGCGCCGGCCGTTCTGGCCCGGCTGGAGGCCGGCGGCCGGGCGATGAG
>JANQGL010000417.1 GCA_028277325.1 Magnetospira sp. | reverse complement strand
CAGTTGCCGGGCTGTCCCGACCTGGCGACGATCAGTTCGTCGATCACCCGCTCGTCCTGCAGGCGATCGCCGTCGCCGCGCCCCAGCCGCGCGGCCATTTCTTTGATCTTTCTTATGAATTCGCTGTCCGACTGGGCCATCGCCCGGCTCCGTGCCTGCACCGCCACGCTGGAGACATGGTAAACCAGGCGATCCGCCGGCCGAAGGGTTTTCAGGTCAACAGGGCATCGAAGCGGCTGGCCATGCGCAGCAACAGGATGCGAAGCTTCCGCTCGTCGACCCGCTTCGCCGCCTTGGCCGGAGACATCCAGCGCCGCTTGCGCTGGGTCTTTTCGGGCCAGCGGTCCAGAATCCGGGTGACCCGCATCAGGAAAACCTCGACCCGGCATTTGCCGGACCCGTCCAGCTCCGGTTTGACATACTTGTAGACCCCCAGCCGGCCGCCGATCAGATGGCCGGTCACCCCGGCCTCCTCGTAGGCCTCCTCCAGGGCCGAGCGGCCCGGCGACCTGCCGGGTTTCACGAACCCCTTGGGCAGCACCCAGCGGCCGGTGTCGCGCGAGGTCACCAGCAGGACCTCGGGGCCGTGCGCGCCGCGGCGCAGCGGGATCACCGCCGATTGGCTGAAGGGCTGGGAGGACTTTGCCACGCGATTCGAGTCCGATGCGTTGTCATATTTTTGTAACAGAACAATGTGTACGGCTGTCAAGCCGGAAGCCGGCAAACGTTTGCCGAAACCGGACCTTTCAATGTTCGGCCGCTTCGTCCATAACAGTGCCCAGGCAACACCAACCGGCTGGCGGGCGCGCCGCATGGTCGGAGACCGCGGATCCATCCATACCATCCGTTGAAAGGACGAACCAGCCCATGACCGCTGCCGAGTACAAAGTCGCCGACCTCTCGCTGGCCGACTGGGGCCGCAAGGAAATGGACATCGCGGAAACGGAAATGCCCGGGCTGATGGCCATCCGGGAGGAATACGGCCCGTCGCAGCCCCTGAAAGGGGCGCGGATCGCCGGCTCCCTGCACATGACCATCCAGACCGCCGTGCTGATCGAGACCCTGAAGGCCCTGGGCGCCGACCTGCGCTGGGCGTCGTGCAACATCTACTCGACCCAGGACCACGCGGCGGCGGCCATCGCCGCCGCCGGCACCCCGGTGTTCGCGGTCAAGGGCGAGACCCTGGAGGACTACTGGGACTACACCCACCGCATCTTCGAGTGGGCGGACGGCGGCAGCGCCAACATGATCCTCGACGACGGCGGCGACGCCACCCTGCTGATCACCCTCGGGGCGCGGGCCGAAACGGATCCGTCGGTGCTCGGCAATCCGCAGAGCACCGAGGAGGAGGTTCTCTTTGCCGCCATCAAGACGCGCCTGTCCGAGCGTCCGGGCTGGTATTCAGGCGTGCTCGGCACCATCCGCGGGGTGACCGAGGAGACCACCACCGGCGTCCACCGGCTCTACGAGATGGAGCGCGCCGGCACCCTGCCGTTCCCGGCCATCAACGTCAACGACTCGGTGACCAAGTCGAAGTTCGACAACAAGTACGGCTGCCGGGAGTCCCTGGTCGACGGCGTCCGGCGGGCCACCGACGTGATGATGGCCGGCAAGATCGCCGTGGTCGCCGGGTTCGGCGACGTGGGCAAGGGCTCGGCCGAGAGCCTGC
The DNA here is from genome assembly GCA_028277325.1 of Magnetospira sp. Taxonomy (GTDB): domain Bacteria; phylum Pseudomonadota; class Alphaproteobacteria; order Rhodospirillales; family Magnetospiraceae; genus JANQGL01. Next base: position 2,092 of record JANQGL010000417.1, on the reverse strand, counting down.
GCAACGCCGGCTGCCGGGTCCTGGTCACCGAGATCGACCCGATCTGCGCCCTGCAGGCGGCGATGGAGGGCTTCGAGGTGGTGACCATGGAGGCGGCGGCGCCGCGCGGCGACATCTTCGTGACCGCGACCGGCAACCTGGACGTCATCACCACCGACCACATGGCGGCCATGAAGGACCGCGCCATCGTCTGCAACATCGGCCACTTCGACAACGAGATCCAGGTCGCCGGGCTGAAGAACTACACCTGGACCAACATCAAGCCGCAGGTCGACGAGATCCAGTTCCCGGACGGGCACCGGATCATCCTGCTGGCCGAGGGGCGGCTGGTCAACCTGGGCTGCGCCACCGGACACCCGAGCTTCGTGATGTCGGCCAGCTTCACCAACCAGACCCTGGCCCAGATCGAGCTGTTCGCCAACAACGCCGACCGCAAGTACGCGAACAAGGTCTACGTGCTGCCGAAGAAACTGGACGAGAAGGTGGCCGAACTGCACCTTTCGAAACTGGGCGTGGACCTGTCCAGGCTGTCCGACAAGCAGGCCGACTATATCGGCGTCGACCGGGCCGGACCGTTCAAGCCGGATAGCTATCGGTATTAGGGAGACCCCCTGTCGGGCGCAGGCGCGCACAGGCGGTTGAAGATTCCCATGGTTCGAAACTGTTCGAAAAGAGCCGCTCTTCGGGGCGGCTTTTTTTGGCGAGGGACTGTTGTCGTTTGTGCGACTCCGCGTCGCTGCGCAGCATTTGGTTGCGGTCGCTTTTTGGGGGATCGGCTGACATGCGTGAGTTGAAGGAAATCCTCGATTGGCGACGGTTCAGTGCCGGAATGGACAGCGTTTGGCGCCCGGGCGGGGCGTGGGCGGTGTCCCGCCACCGTAACCACCCTGAGCCCGCTTCTCGTCACCGGTTCCCCCCACCGCCAAACCCGGCAGCGAACCGCACCAGACCCATCCTGGGAACGGCTGTCATGCGGTCGGCTTGATTGACAGCGGCGGCGGTTGGTATAGATTGTCGAGCCCGGCCCGGCGGGCGTGGCGAAACTGGAAGACGCGCGTGGTTTAGGTCCACGTGACGCGAGTCATGGGGGTTCGAGTCCCTCCGCCCGCACCAGTTCCTCCCAGCGGTCCCGCCGACCGAACAGACTTTTCCGGACCTGGCGCCGCGAGGCGCCGGGACTCGCGTCCCACCCTTCCGAACCAAGGTTGCAGATTTCGATGCAGGTTACCGAAACCCTTGCCGAGGGCTTGAAGCGGGAATTCAAGGTCGTCGTACCCGCCGACGAATTGGACACCAAGGTCACCGAACGCCTCAAGGACGTCGCCCGCACGGCGACGCTGCCGGGCTTCCGTCCGGGCAAGGTTCCGGTGGGGCTTCTCAAGAAAAGGTACGGCAAGGCGGTCCTTGGCGAGGTCCTGGAGGAGACGGTCAACGAGACCTCGCAGCGTGCCATCGAGGAGCGCGACCTGCGCCCGGTGATGCGGCCGCGGATCGAAGTCGTCCGGTTCGACGAGGGCGCGGACCTGGAATACACCATCGCGATGGAGCTGTTCCCGGACATCGCGCCGATGGACTTCAAGACCCTGCAACTGGAGCGGCTGGTGGTCGAGGTGGACGAGGGCGAGGTCGACAAGGCGCTGGAGCGGCTGGCCGAGGCGCACAAGGACAGCCGGACCGTCGACGACGCCGAGCACGCCATCGCGGCCGGCGACATCGCGGTGATCGATTTCGTCGGCAAGCTGGACGGCGAGGAGTTCCCGGGCGGCAAGGCCGAGGGCTACGGCCTGGAGGTCGGCTCCGACACCTTCATCGCCGGGTTCGAGGAGCAGCTCGTCGGCCTCAAGGCCGGGGAGGAAAAGGAGGTCAAGGTGACCTTCCCCGAGGATTACGCGGCCGAGAACCTGCGCGGCAAGGAGGTCGCGTTCGAGGTCAAGGTGACCGGGATCCGCATCTCGGCGGCGGCCGCCATCGACGACGACCTGGCCAAGAAGGCGGGCAAGGAAGACCTGGACGCGTTGCGCCAGGCGGTGCGCGACGAGTACGGCCGCGAGTACGCCAGCCTGTCGCGGGTGCGCCTGAAGCGGGGCCTGCG
>JANQGL010000406.1 GCA_028277325.1 Magnetospira sp. | reverse complement strand
CCGGCGCCGGCGCGGTGGTGCTCGACGATGTACCGCCGGACAGCCTCGCGGTCGGGGTGCCGGCCCGGGTGCGCGCGAGGGACGGCGAATGAACGGGCTCACCGACCGGATCGGGCCCGGCCGCCGCTGTCTCCTGATCGCCGAGGCGGGGGTCAACCACGACGGCGACCCGGACCGCGCGCACCGCCTGATCGACGCCGCCCGGGCGGCCGGGGCGGATGCGGTCAAGTTCCAGGCCTTCGTGTCCGGCGAGGTGGCCACCGGGCGCGCCGCCAAGGCGGCCTATCAGGCGCGCGAGACCGGGGACGGCGATCAACGGGCCATGTTGCGGGCGCTTGAACTGGCGCCCGAGGTGCATGCCGGCCTGAAGTCCCACTGCGACTCGGTGGGCGTCGCCTATCTCTGCACCCCCTGCGACCCGCCGAGCCTGGCGATGCTCGACCGTCTGGGCGTGGAGGTCCTGAAGATCGGTTCGGCCGACTGCGACAACCTGCCGTTCCTGCGCCGCATCGCCGCCACCCGGCGGCCGGCCATCCTGTCGACCGGCATGGCCACCCTGGGCGAGGTGGAGGCGGGGCTCGCGGCCCTGGCCGGAGCTCCCTGGCTGGCCCTGCTCCAATGCACCACCGAATACCCGGCCCGGCCCGAGGAGGCCAACCTGCGTGCCCTCGAAACCCTGCGCCGGGCGTTCGGCCGGCCGGTCGGCCTGTCCGACCATACCGAGGGTGTCGGCGTGGCGCCGCTGGCGGTGGCGCTGGGGGCCCGTCTGATCGAGAAGCACTTCACCCTGGACCGCGCCATGCCCGGCCCGGACCACAAGGCGTCCCTCGACCCGGCCGGCTTCGCCGACCTGGCGCGCGCGGTGCGGACGGCCGAGGCGGCGCTGGGCGACGGCGTCAAGCGCCCCATGCCATCGGAGGCCGAAAACCGGCGACTGGTCCGCAAGAGCGTGGTGGTGCGCCGCGACCTGCCGGCCGGCCATCGACTGGCCGCCGGCGACCTGGCCTGCAAGCGGCCGGCCGACGGCCTGCCGCCGCCGTGGACGGACCGCCTGATCGGCCGCCGCACGGTCCGGGCGCTCGCCGCCGACGCCCGCATCGGCCTCAACGACATCGATTGGGGCGATTGAGCCCCCCGGCCCATTTCGCGAACGGAGCCTGTTCCATGAGTCGCATTCTCGGGTTCATTCCGGCCCGCATGGCGGCCAGCCGCTTTCCCGGCAAGCCGCTGCATCCCATTCTCGGCCGGCCGATGCTGGAACACGTGATCGGGCGGGCCCGCCGGTTCGACCGCTTCGATCTTCTGGCCGTCTGCACCTGCGATGCCGAGATCGCGGCGTTCTGCGACTCCGTCGGCTTCCCGGCCATCCTGACCGCCGACACCCATACCCGGGCCCTCGACCGGGTGGCCGAGGCGGCCGGCAAGTGCGGGATCGCGGTGGCCGACGACGACATCGTGCTCAACGTGCAGGGCGACGAGCCGATGATGCATCCGGACATGATCGCCGCCACCGTGCGGCCGCTGGAGGACCGACCGGACACCGTCACCGGCACCCTGCTGGCGATGGACATCGTCGACGACGCGCAGTTCGCGAATCCGGACGTCCTCAAGATCATCCACGACCTGGACGGCCGGGTGCTCTACACCTCGCGGGTGCCGGTCCCGCACCGCCGGCCGGGCCAGAGCCTGGCCGACATCGGCGCCAAGCGGATCTACGGCATCTTCGGGTTCCGCTGGCATTTCCTGAAAACCTTCACCGCCCTGCCGGAGAGTCCGCTGGAGATCGTCGAGGCCTGCGACTCCAACCGCCTCTACGACCACGGCCTGCACCAGCACATCGCGCCCTATCCGTTCCGGCCGTCCTATTCGGTGGACAGTCCGCGCGACATCGGGCTGGTCGAGGCGGCGATGCGGGACGATCCGCTGTGGGGCCGCTACTGACCGCGCTCGGCGCGCAGGCCCTTTCGCGAGCCGGCACCGGGTGTTTATAGTGGCGTCCGAACCGGCGGCACCGCGACCGACGACGTCCGCAACCTCAATGACGTGGGACCCCCCCCGATGGCAGAGGACCTGATCGTTCAATCCCACAAGGGAACCTACACGGTTCGTTTTGCCGACGACGCCCTGGAAGCGCTCGACGCGGCGGTACCGGAGGCGACCCATTTCCTGATCGACCGCCGGGTGGCCGAACTCTACGGGCCATCGATCCACAACATCCTGTCATCGCCCTCGGTGCTGTTGATCGAGGCCTCCGACCGCAGCCGCAACCTGGACCGGTTCTCGGCCTATGTGCAGCATCTGGTCGACCGGGGGGTGCGGCGCGAGGACACCCTGGTCGCCATCGGCGGCGGCGCGCTGCAGAACATCACCGCCTTCCTCGCCGCGACCCTGCTGCGCGGCATCGCCTGGCGGTTCCTGCCGACCACCCTGCTGACCCAGGTGGACACCTGCATCGGCTCGAAAAGCTCGATCAACGCGGGGGCGACGAAAAACATCCTCGGGACGTTCACGCCACCGCAGCAAATCGACCTGTCGACCCGCTTCCTGCGCACCCTGGACGCCCGGGACCTGCGCTCCGGGATCGGCGAAATGCTCAAGATCCACGCCATCGACGGCCCGCCGACCTTCGACATCCTCGCCAATGCCTACGACTCCCTGTTCACCGACCGGACGGCCATGCAGGGCGCCATCCGGCGCGCCCTGGCCATCAAGAAGGACTACGTCGAGCGCGACGAGTTCGATCGCGGCGCTCGCAACGTGTTCAACTACGGACACTCCTTCGGCTACGCCATCGAATCGGCGACCGATTTCACGGTGCCGCACGGCATCGCGGTCAGCCTCGGCATGGACATGGCCAACTGGATCTCGGCGCGGCTCGGGGTCGGCAGCATGGGCCATTTCGAGCGGATGCATCCGGTCCTCAAGAAAAATTATCTGGGATTCGAGGCAATCCCGGTGCCGGGCGGGCGGTTCCGCTATGCCCTGTCGCGCGACAAGAACAACATCCGCCCGGGCACCGTGACCCTGATCCTGCCCAATGGCAACAGCCAGCTGTTCCGCGATTCCTACCCGCACGACGACGCCCTGGCGGTGCTGTGCCAGACCTACCTCGACGAGGTGCGCCCGTCCTGACGGCCCGTCGAGAGGGGGTGTCGGCGGCCCGCGCGCCGCGCGACCCAAGGCGCCCGCCAAACCCGGCGCCATTCAACCTGACTGGACCCCGGAACCTCATGGACCCGATCCAGCCCATCGGATCACGTCATCCGACAAAGACTCCGCCGGACCCGCCGATCCCGAACCGGATGGTTGGAAGCCGGCCGCGCCGGCGCCTCCCGAGGACCGGATGAGGATCGCCCCCCACCACGTGGCGGGGATCGGCATCGCCCTCGGTCCCACCCTCTGCCTGTTCACTTCGAAGGCGATGACGCCGCTGCTGGTGCTGACGGCGGTGGGCGCCGTCGCCGCCCATGTGGCGCGGGGCGGTCGCGTGCCGCGCCCGCGCGGCGGCGCCTGGGCCTTGTTCGGCGTCGCCCTGGCGGTCGGCGCGGCGAGCGCGCTGTGGTCCATCACGCCCTGGGAAAGCGTCGCGATGGCGTTGCGACTCGGCGCCAGGGCGGGGCTGGGGCTCCTGCTGCTGGCGGTGCTCGAGACCGACGACGCCGGGGC
>JANQGL010000372.1 GCA_028277325.1 Magnetospira sp. | reverse complement strand
GGAAGCCTGTCGGAGATCGACGCGGTGGCCGAGGCCTCGACGGCGGCCATCATGTCGCCGAGCGCCAGGTCGGCGCTCAGGTCGGCCTCGATGGACTCGCCGGCGCGCCGCAACGCGGCCTCGACGCGCGGCGCGTGCCATTCGGAACCGTCGCGCGGATCGATCACCCGCACGTCGGCGTCGTGGATGTCCAGGCCGGTCAGGTAGCTCAGCGGCCGGCCCGGGTCCGGCGCGCCCCTCAACCCGCGGACCAGATCGTCCATCGACGCGTCGCGCGCCCGTTCGTCGGGGCTGTCCGGCACCAGCGACCAGCGCCCGTCGGCGCGTCGCTCGGCGCGCAGCCGGGGTCCGAAAATCTCGATGCGGCGCGGCGCCACCACGCCGTGCACCAGAGCCTGGCCGCTCAGCGACAGGGCCAGTTCGGGCACCGTCGCCACCACCGCCCCTTCCCGGTCGACCAGCCTGGCGTCGAGCACCCGCAGGTCGAGGGTGCGCCGCCATCCGGCCCAGGTCAGGACCGTTCCGCCGAGGCGCAGCGTCATCTGGCGCGCCGCCGGATTGAGGGCGTCCTCAAGATAGGGGTTGAGGAAATCGAGATGAATCGGCCCGGTGCTCAGCCGCCACGCGATGAAGACCGCGACGATGGTCAGTCCGGCCGTCAGGCCGCCCAGGACCTGGCCGGCGCCTTTGAGGGTTTTCCCGATCACGTGCGGCGTTCCGTCATCACATGGTTGACCGAACATATCCGTTCCCGCAGTGTTCGCCAAACACGGTATGAGCAAAAATGTGATCGATCACCTCCTGATCGCCGATCCCGACTCGCTCCCGAAACCGGCCCGGCCGCGCGACGCCGAGCTTGGCTGGTCGCGGCTGGCCGACGCCACGGCCGAGACGCCCGAACTCGCCGACTGGGCGCGCCGGCTGGCCGATGATCCCCGCGGACGCCGGCTGCTTGACGCGCTGTTCGGCAACAGCCCGTTCCTGACCCAGTGCGCGGTGATCGATCCCGGGTTCCTGCGCCACGTGCTGGCCGCCGGTCCGCGCGCCGCCCTCGACCAGGTCATCGCGGACCTGGAACGCCTGCCCGGCGACCTGCCGGCCTTCGCCCTCCTGGCCGCCCGCCTGCGGGTCGCCAAGCGACGCGCCGCCCTGGCCATCGCCCTGGCCGACATCGCCCGCCTGTGGGCCCTTGACGAGGTCACCGGCGCCCTGACCGACCTCGCCGAGACGACGCTGCACCTGGCCGCCGCGCGGGTGCTTCTCGACGCCGCGGCGCGCGGCGCCTTCACCCTGGCCGATCCGGCCGATCCGCAGCGGGCGTCCGGACTGGTGATCCTCGGCATGGGCAAGCTGGGCGGGCGCGAGTTGAACTATTCGAGCGACATCGACCTGATCGTGCTGTACGACGCCGAACGGGTGCGCGACGCCGACCCGAACGCGGTACAGGGGCACTTCGTGCGCCTGACCCGCAACCTGGTGAAGCTGATGGAGGAGCGGACGGCCGACGGCTACGTGTTCCGGACCGACCTCCGGCTGCGCCCCGACCCGTCGTCGACCCCGGTCGCCCTGTCGGTGCTGGCCGCCGAGACCTATTACGAGAGCCTGGGCCAGAACTGGGAGCGCGCGGCGATGATCAAGGCGCGTCCGGTGGCCGGGGACCTGGAGGCCGGGGAGCGTTTCCTGAACAGCCTGCGCCCCTACGTGTGGCGCAAGAACCTGGACTTCGCGGCGATTCGCGACATCCAGGCGATCAAGAAGCAGATCGACGCCCGCCCGGGCGGCTCGGTGACCGGCGTCGCCGGCCACAACCTGAAGTTGGGCCGCGGCGGCATCCGCGAGATCGAGTTCTTCGTGCAGACCCAGCAGTTGATCTGGGGCGGGCGCCTGACGTCGCTGCGCCGGCGCGCGACCCTGGACGGGCTGGCCGCGCTGGTCGCCGCCTGGCAGGTGACCGAAGAGGACGCCCGGGTGCTGAAGGATGCCTATCTGTTCCTGCGCTGGGTCGAGCACCGGCTGCAGATGGTCGACGACCGGCAGACCCAGACGCTGCCCAAAGAGCCCGAGAGACTGGCCGCCCTGTCGGTGTTCCTGGGCTACGACTCCTGCGAGACCTTCGTCGACGAGATGCGGACCCGGCTGCGCGCCGTGGAATCGCGCTACGCGGCGCTGTTCCGCGACGCCGAGGAGGGCGCCCCGTCGGACGACGGCGGGCTCGGCAACCTGGTGTTCACCGGCTCGGAGGACGATCCGGACACCCTGGACACCCTGGCCCACCTCGGGTTCGAGAATCCCAAGGCGGTGGCGACCGCGATCCGCCACTGGCACCACGGCCGCTACCGCAGCACCCGCTCGACCCGCGGCCGCCAGTTGCTGACCCAGATCGTGCCGGCCCTGCTGCGGGCGATGGCCAACACCCCCGACCCGGACCACGCCTTCGCGCGCCTGGACGTGTTTCTGTCGCGCCTGCCCTCGGGGGTGCAGCTGTTCTCGATGTTCCAGGCCAACCCGAAGCTGCTCGACCTGCTGGCCCGCATCCTCGGCGCGGCGCCCCGCCTGGCCGATCACCTGAGTCGCCACCCCACGCTGCTCGACAACGTGCTGACCCCCGGCTTCCTCGACGAACCGCCGGGCGGCGCCGACCTGGACGTGGACCTGGATCGCCTGCTGGCGCAGACCGACCATTACGAGGAGCGCCTGAACGCGGCCCGCCGATGGGCCGCCGACCGCCGTTTCCAGGCCGGCATCCAGGTCCTCAACAACCTGGTCAGCCCGGCCCGCGCCGCGCTCGCCCTGACCGACGTGGCGGAGACCACGCTGCGCCGCCTCGGACCGCACGTCGAGGAGGAGTTCCGGCAACGCCACGGCTACATCCCCGGGGCCGGGATGATGATCCTCGGGATGGGCAAGATGGGCGGCCGCGAGATGACGCCGACCTCGGACCTCGACCTGATCTTCGTCTATGCGGCGCCCGACATGGCGGCCCGGTCGAACGGCGACCGGCCGCTGGCGGTCAGCCAGTACTACGCGCGGCTCAGCCAGCGGCTGATCAACGCGATCACCGCGCAGTCCGCCGCGGGAATCCTGTACGAGGTGGACATGCGCTTGCGCCCGTCCGGCAACGCCGGCCCCATCGCGTCGTCGCTGCGGGCCTTCGCGCGCTATCAGGCGGAATCGGCCTGGACCTGGGAGCACATGGCGCTGACCCGGGCCCGGCCGATCAGCGGCCCGCCGGATCTGAAGGACAAGGTCTGCCGGGTGATCCACGACACCCTCACCCGGCCCCGCGACCCGGACGCCCTGCTGCGCCGGGTGGCCTCCATGCGGCACCGCATGGAGGCCGAGCACGGAACGGATTGCCCTTGGGAGATCAAGCATTTCCGGGGCGGACAGGTGGACGTGGAGTTCATCGCCCAGTACCTCCAGCTCAGGCACGTGGCGGACACCCCGTCGATCCTCCGCCAGAACACCCGCGAGGCCCTGGACGGCCTGCGCGCGGCCGGCCTGCTGGCGCCCGGCGCGGCCGACGACCTGATCGCGGCGAGCGATCTCTGGCAGTCCCTGCAGGGGGTGCTGCGCCTGGCGGTGACCGGAACGTTCCGGCCCGACGGCCGCCGCCTGGGCCTGGAGGAGACCCTGGCCGCCGCCTGCGGGGTCGACGGCTTCGAGCAACTGGAGCCGCGCATCCGCGACGTGGCGGCGACCGCGCACCGGCATTTCGTCGACATCATCGAGGCCCCGGCGGCGGCGTTGCCGCCGGAGTCACCCTGAACCCGATCGATGAAAGGCGACCCGAACGAAAGTTCCCGCTTGAGTTTGGAAAGTTGATTCATACGAGGGCAACCGCCATGCCGCTGACCGTCACGCTGACGAAACTCGCCGTGATCCTGCTCCTCGTCTGGCCGGCGGCGGTGTTCATGTCGGTCAACGCCCTGAACATGTTCTTCACCGTTGCCGACACCTTCGTGGGGTTCGACACATACGACGCGCACGGACTGCTCGGCGGCGTTGGCTTCTACTGGGAGCACCTGATCGGCCGCGTCTCCGCCATGTTCGTCTTCTTCACGGAACTCGCGCTGTCCGACCGCGTCGCGCCGACACCCTGGCAAGGCTTGGTGTTCTTTCGGTATTTCAACCATCTCATGGTGATCGTGGCGTTTTACGCGGCATTCCGCAGCGTCGCCCCGGGGCTGACGCGGACGCTGGGACTCCTGCTCGGCCTGTTCGCCTACCTGGCCGCGCAGTCGTTCTGGGCGCTGCCGGCCTGTCCCGGCTGTCCGCCGTTCGAGGCGGCGCAGATCCTGTGGCTTCTCGATCACTCGATCTACTTCTTCACCGCCGTCATGTACCTGGTGGTCATGGGTTTCCTCTGGCGCTTCCTGACCGGCGACCTTTCCACCGGCGGCACGGCGCTGTTCCTGGCGTTCTTCTTCGGCCTCGCGACCTCGCACGAGATCAGCCTCGTGGTCGCGGGCCTGGTCCTGGCGGCGATGGGAGTCGCGACCCTGACGGGGGTCCTGCCGCGGCGCGCCGGTCCGGACCGCCGGGCGGCGGCGCTCCGCGTTCCGGCGGTCACCCTCCCGCCGTTCGCCGCCGCCTACGCGGGCAGCGCCGCCCTGCAGCTGCTGTCGCCCAGCCTGGCGTTTCGGGAGTCCGTCTGGCCGCCGGCCATGCCGCTGATCCCCGATGCGGTGCTGGGCGGACTCGCCGCCAGACAGGCGGTGTTCGAGCGGCTCCTTCTGGCCACCCATCCGGTCGTCCCGGCGGTGTTCCTCGCCGCGCTGCTGGCCGGACTGGCCACCCGACCCGGGGACCGGCCGCGCCGGCCCGGGCTCGCGGCGGCGTTCCTGCTCCTGAACCTGGGATGCCTGACCGGCCTCGCGTTCCTGATGCCGATCCTGATGGTCTACGGCGGACGCCTCGCCCCCGGGGCGCAGGAGCTGAGCTCCATGCAGCATGTCTTCATCCTGTTCCTCGGCGTCGGCGTGGCGGGATTCCTGGGGCTCCTCCTGGCGACCCGGATCCTGCCCCCCATGCCGTGGCTGCGCCGGCCGGCGGCGATCGGCGCCTGGGCGGTGCCGGTGCTCGCCGCCGCCCTGTCGGTGCTGCCGTCGCCGGCCTACCGGGAGGGGCTGGCCTATCTGTCCGGCGACCGCCGGATCGACGCGGCGGGGATGAACGCCCCCAACCAGACCACCCTCCACGCGCGCCTCGACCGCCAGCTGTCCCATCCCGACGCCACCGGGACCGCCTATGCCGACGAGGTGTTCCTGCATCGCGGCGACCCGGACAACCCCGCCTTCCGGCGGTTCCTCGAAGGCAACGGCACCGGGCTGTCCCGCATGTACCGCCTCGCGGACATCGTCTACCTGCCGTGCGAACTGGGTCCGCGCCCGGACGTCTGCAACGGCAAGGGCGGGCGCCCGGAGCATTCGGCGCTGCGGTTCGACGATCCGGACTCCCTCGCCGCGCGCTGGGTGGTCACCGAGGGCGCGACGGCGAGGCCGACCGCCGACGGGCTCCGGCTCCGCGAAACCGGGGCCGGCGGCGAGCATTACGCGACCGCCGGTCCGTTCGAGAAGGGCGCCCAGGTGGCGATCCGCGCCGCGGTCGACATCGCCGCCCCGGCCGACGCCGGCCGGATCGGCCTCTACGCGATCAGCGGATCCGGCAGCGCCCTGCAGGTGTTCGACCTCGCGGCCGCCCGGCCGGCCGAGCACGGGGACTTCGGCGGCCGCGTGGTGCGCCCGCAGGTCGTTCGCCTCGACGCCACGACCCTGCGCCTGTCGGCGATCTTCGTGCTGTCCGGCGAGGCGCCGACGTTCAACCTGCGCATCCAGTTGGTGGACGACGACGGGGCGACCGGCTACCCGGGCAACGATCGCCGCGCCGTCACCGTCCGCCGGGCGGTCCTCTATCTGGTGCGCTCGTGAGCACCCGGACCGCCGGCGCCGTCACCCCGCGTCCGTCCCGGAGTCCATCACCTCCTTCACCTTGGCCGCCAGCTGCCTGAGGCTGAACGGCTTGGGCAGGAAGTGGATGCTGGCGTCGCGGCCGATCTCCTCGGGGATCGCGTCCTCGGCGTAGCCGGAGATCAGGATGATCCTGACCTCCGGCATCTCGTGGCGGACCAGGCGGGCCAGGGTCTGGCCGTCCATGCCCGGCATCACCACGTCGGAAATGATCATGTCCAGGTCGCCGTCCAGGCCCTGGATGATCTCCAGGGCGCGTTCGCCGTCCGCCGCCTCCAGCACCCGGTAGCCCTTGCCGGTCAGGGCGCGCGCCCCGAACAGGCGCACCGCCTCCTCGTCCTCGACCAGCAGGATGGTGCCGGACCCGCTCAGGTCGCGGCCGTCCGCCTCGTCGAGCCGCCGGCGCAGCGGCACCCCCGAGCCGGCGACCGCCTCGCCTTCCGCCTCCTCGGGTTCGCAGCGCGGCAGGTAGATGCTGAACGTGGTGCCCTCGCCGGGCGCCGAATCGACGAAGATGTAGCCGCCGGTCTGGCGGACGATCCCATAGACGGTGGACAGTCCGAGCCCGGTCCCCTTGCCCACCTCCTTGGTCGAAAAGAACGGCTCGAAGATGCGCCCCAGGTCCTGCTTGGCGATCCCGGTGCCGGTGTCCGCCACCCCGACCAGCACGTAGGACCCCGAGGGCATGATCTCGTGCGCCTTGCGGACCGGGTCGGCGAACTCCAGGAGGCGGGTGCGGATGGTCAGGATGCCGCCGCCCGGCATGGCGTCGCGGGCGTTGACCGCCATGTTGACGATCACCTGGTCGAACTGCCCCGGATCGACCCGCACCAGGCCGGCCAGCTTCGAGGGCTCCATCACCAGGTCGATGGTCTCGCCGAGCAGGCGGCGCAGCATCTTGGAGAGCTCCGACAGCGCCTCGTTGATGTCGATCAGCCGCGGCTGCAGGGTCTGGCGGCGCGAGAAGGCCAGCAACTGGCGCACCAGATCGGTCGCCCGGTTGGCGTTCTGCTTGATCTGCATGATGTCCTTGAACGAGTCGTCGCCCGGCCCGTGGCGGGCCAGCAGCAGGTCGCAGAAGCCGATCATGGCGGTCAGCAGGTTGTTGAAGTCGTGCGCCACGCCGCCCGCCAGCTGCCCCACCGCCTGCATCTTCTGGGACTGGTTGAACTGCTGCTCCAGCGATTTCTGCTCGGTCGTGTCGATGAAATGCAGCACCGCGCCCACCGTCTCGCCGATCGCGTCGGTCATCTGGCTGGCGAACACCTGCACCGCCAGTTCCCGCTCCGCCAGGGCCGGCATGCGGACCTCGAACTGCGCCGCCTTGACCGCCCCCATGACCAGTTTCGAGAGCTGGGCCGCCATCTCCGCCTGATCCTCGCGGGCGATCAGGCTGGCGACCGGACGCCCGACGATGGCGTCCCGGTGCAGGCCCTTGAGGCGGCAGAAGGCCCGGTTGCAGTCCAGCGCGTCACCCTGGTGGTCGACCATCACGATTCCCACCGGCGCCTCCAGGAACAGCCAGCGCTGTCCCTCCTGCAGGTGCTGGAAGGCGAATCCCCTGGCCTCCTCCTCGGTCGCCCCCTCGATGGACGGCCGCGCCGCCTGGCCGGAGGCGCGCGGCACCAAGTCGCGCAACGCCACCGAGCGGCTGTAGCGGAACGCCCCGTCCTGATCCTCCAGGGCCGACTGATGCAGGTAGACCGGGAACCGCTCGCCGGCCGCGTTTTCCAGTTCGATCTCGCCGTGCTGACCGCTGCCGCGGTCGCCGTCGTGGGCCCGCGCGGTGCCGCCGTCGGCCGGGATGAAGCGCGCCAATCCCATCGGATCGTCG
>JANQGL010000284.1 GCA_028277325.1 Magnetospira sp. | reverse complement strand
GAGATCATCTTCTTCGACGAGCCGACCACCGGCCTCGACCCGATCATGGCCGACGTGATCAACGACCTGATCGTCAACGTCACCCGCACCATGGGGGCGACCGCCCTGTCGATCACCCACGACATGGCGAGCGTCCGCAAGATCGCCGACCGGGTGGCGATGCTCTACGACGGGCGGATCGTCTGGGCCGGCCGGGTGGACGAGCTGGAAGCCTGCGCCAACCCCTACGTGGACCAGTTCGTCCACGGCCGCGCCGAGGGGCCGATCCGCATGGCGGTGCGCGGCTGAACCGCCGGCTCGGCGCGGAACCGGTCCGCGATCAGGTCTCGACCGGGAACTTCAGACGCCGCCAGGCGCCCATGCCGCCCGCCACCACCTTGAGATCGGTGAACCCGGCCTTCTTGAAGGCCCGGATCGCGCTGGCGGCCCGGTTCTCGGTGCGGCAGATGGTATAGACCGGCTGCGCCTTGTAGGCGTCCAGCTCCGGACCGAGGCTGCGCAGCCGCATCGCCACCTCGCCGAGCGGCAAATTGATCGCCCCGGGGATGCGCCCTCCGGCATATTCGCCCGCCGTGCGCACGTCGATCACCACCACCTCGTCGCCGGCGTCCAGCCTGCCCTTGAGTTCGTTGGCCGGCACGAAGGGCACCCCGGCGAGGATGCGCGGCAGGTAGCGGAACGACAGAACGGCCAGCCCGAACAGGGCGATGGTGAGAAGAAGGTTGCTGTCGATCTGCATGGGTGTTCTCCCCCGAACGTGTCTCCACGGCGGCATGGGTAGGCACCGCGCGGCCACCTGTCAAGGGACCGATGACAAGTCCCTTCGGGGTCACTACATATCGCCCATGACCGACCACCGATCCTCCCTCCCGTCGCCCGTCCGCGTGATCGGCGGCGGCCTCGCCGGTTGCGAGGCGGCCTGGCAGACCGCCGCCGCCGGGGTGCCCGTGGTCCTCCACGAGATGCGCCCCACGCGACGCACCGACGCCCATGCGACCGACCGCCTGGCCGAGCTGGTGTGCTCCAACTCGCTGCGCTCCGACGACCCGGAGGGCAGCGCGGTCGGTTTGCTGCACGAGGAGATGCGCCGCCTCGATTCGCTGATCCTGCGCTCGGCCGACGCCCACCGGGTTCCGGCCGGCGGCGCCCTGGCGGTCGACCGCGACGCGTTCAGCGGCGCCGTGCAGGCGGCCATCGAGGCGCACCCGCTGATCGATCTGGTGCGCGAGGAGATCGCCGGCCTGCCGCCCGCGGACTGGGACAGCGTGATCGTCGCCACCGGGCCGCTCACCTCGGCCCCGCTGGCGGCGGCGATCGGCGCTCTCACCGGCGAGGAGTCGCTGGCCTTCTTCGACGCCATCGCACCCATCGTGCATCGCGACAGCATCGATTTCTCGGTCGCCTGGATGCAGTCCCGCTACGACAAGGGGGGCGGCGCCGACTACGTCAACTGCCCGCTCGACGCCGACACCTACCATGCCTTCGTCGACGCCCTGCTGAACGGCGACAAGGGGACGTTCCGCGACTGGGAAACGAACACGCCCTATTTCGAGGGCTGCCTGCCGATCGAGGTGATGGCCGGGCGCGGCCCGGAAACCCTGGCCCACGGGCCGATGAAACCGGTCGGCCTGACCGACCCCAACAATCCGCGCAAACGCCCCCATGCCGTGGTCCAGCTGCGCCAGGACAACGCGCTCGGCACCCTGTTCAACCTGGTCGGCTGCCAGACCAAGCTGACCCACGGTGAGCAGAAGCGGATCTTCCGCACCATCCCGGGTCTGGA
>JANQGL010000260.1 GCA_028277325.1 Magnetospira sp. | reverse complement strand
GAGCGTCCCCTGGCGGGTGTCGGCGTCCAGGGTGGCGACCGTCAACCCGCGCTGCAGCAGCGACACCACCACATGGATGCTGAGGGTCGACTTGCCGCTGCCGCCCTTTTCGTTGCCGAGGACGATGACCCGCATCACGCGCGCTCCAGACTCACCGCGATGTCGTGGAACGCCGCGCCGCCGGCCGGCGCCACCGGATCGCCTCCGGTCAGGCTGTTGATCCCCCGGCCTTCCGGATAGGCGGCACCGGGCCAGATGCTCTCGGCCACCAGGACGCCCCGGTTCAGGCCGTCGAACAGGCGGGCGCGCAGCGTCACCGCGCCGCGCCGGTTGGACAGCCGCACCGGATCGCCGTCCGACACCCCGAGACTGGACGCATCGTCCGGATGCACCATGACCGTCGGGCGGCCTTTCTCGGCCTTCCGGCTGGTCGCGGTCTCGGTGAACGAGGTGTTGAGGAAGTTGCGCGCCGGCGCGGTGACCAGGCGGAACGGCAGGTCCGCCGCCGCCGCCTCGGCGGTCTCCAGGTGGTCCGGCAGGGTCGGCAGCCCGGCGTGCTCCGGTCCCGCCTCCGCCCATTCGGGGTCGAACCGGAACCGGCCGTCGGGATGCGCGAACCCGTCCAGGTAATGCGCCGTCTCGAACGGCAGCTGGCGATTGACCCAATGCCCGTCGGCGAGGGTGTCCGGATCGGCGTCGATCCCCGACCCGCGCAGGCAGGCGGCGACCATGTCGCGGGCGCTCATCTCCAGGGACGGATGGACCGCGCCCAGGCGTTTCGCCAGGTCGGTGTTGAGGTCGTGGTTGCTGCGGCTCTCGCCGACCGGCCGGATGACCGGCCGCGTCGCCTGCAGGAAGGTATGGCCGTAGGAGGTGAACAGGTCGTCGTTCTCCAGGAACGTGGTGGCCGGCAGCACCAGGTCGGCCAGTTTCGCCGTCTCGGTCATGAACTGCTCGTGCACGCAGAGGAACAGGTCGTCGCGCGCCAATCCGGCCCGCACCTTGCCGGACTCGGGGGCCACGTCGGCCGGGTTGCAGTTCTGGACCAGCATCGCGGTCACCGGCGGTCCGCCGCACAGGGCCGCGGCGTCGCCGGCCAGCACGTCGCCGATGCGCGACATGTCCAGGGTGCGGGCGCCGTCGTCCGGCAGGTCGGCCGCCTCGATCACCCCGGTGTCCAGCCCGAACACGTCGCTGCTCATGCACAGGGCGCCGCCGCCGCGCTCGGTCCAGGCGCCGGTCAGGGCCGGCAGGCAGCTCGCCGCGTGCATGTTGACGGCGCCGTTGCGATGCCGCGTGAAACCGATGCCCAGGCGCAGGAAGCTGCGCCGGGTCCGGCCATAGAGCCTTGCGAAGGCGACGATGTCGGACTCCGGAACACCGGTGATCGCCGAGGCCCAGGCCGCGGTGCGGGTCTTGAGATGGTCTTCCAGCGCCGCCCCGCCGCGGGTGTAGCGGTCCATGTAGTCGCGGTCGACGAGCCGCTCGGCGAACAGCACCTGCATGATCCCGCAGGCCAGGGCGCCGTCGGTGCCCGGGCGCGGCATCAGGTGCAGGTCGGCCAGGGCGGCGGTGCGGGTGCGGTAGGTGTCGACGACGACGATCCTGGCGCCCCGGCCGTCGCGCGCCTTGCGGGCCAGCTCCATGACGTGGATCTGGGTCGCCACCGCGTTGGTGCCCCAGATGACCACCAGGTCGGAGTCCGCGATCTCGCGCGGATCGGTGCCGCGCAGGGCCCCGGTTCCCGCCTTGAACCCGGCCTTGGCGATCGACGAGCAGATGGTCCGCGCCATCTTCGAGTAGCCCATCAGGCGGCGCAGCCTAAGGATGCTCTTCTGCTGCACCTGCCCCATGTTGCCGGAGTAGTAGTAGGGCCACACCGCCTCCGGACCGTCGGCCCGCGCCGCCCCGGCGAACCGATCGGCCAGCAGGTCCAGCGCCTCGTCCCAGGGGATCGGCGCGAACCTCCCCTCTCCTTTCGCGCCGACCCGGATCAACGGCGTCGTGAGGCGGTCCGGATGGTGGACGCGTTCGCGATACCGCCCCACCTTGGCGCAGATCACCCCGGCCGTGTAGGGATGCGCCGCCGCGCCGCGCACCCGGCCGATCTCGGCCCCGCCCAGACGCTCCACCTCCAGCGAACAGGCGCTCGGGCAGTCGTGCGGACACACGGAGGCAACGAAATCGTCGGGCATCGCCGGTCCCCTTGCGGATTCGAGAGCGGACGATACCACGGATCGGACGATCGCCGAATTCGGATTGCGCCGCCCCGCGCGGCGGCTTGACCCGCCGTTGCGCTGCTCCCACAATGCCGCAGGCCCAGCCACCTGGTGTCCCGAATCCGAAGTTCGGAGCATTATTTGGCAGGCGTTTTCGAACTTCGGATTCGATAAGGACACTAGGTAACCTCTTGAGTCTAGTGTGGTTTCGGAGTCGAAGTTCGCCATGGACTCTGCCCCGAATCATGTCGCGAACTTCGAATCCACCACACTGGGACGGTTTCCCGAGATGACGGAACGCTTGGATTGCGCGGTGATCGGCGCCGGGGCGGTCGGCCTCGCGATCGCCCGCGAACTGGCCCGGCGCGGCCGCGAGGTGGTGGTCCTGGAGGCCGCCGAGGCGATCGGGTCCGAGACCAGTTCGCGCAACAGCGAGGTGATCCACGCCGGGCTCTACTATCCCCCGGGCAGCCTGAAAGGCCGTCTCTGCGTGCGCGGCAAGACCCTCCTCTATGCCTATCTGGACGCCCGCGGCGTCGAGGTGCGCCGCTGCGGCAAGCTGCTGGTGGCCACCGAGCCGGACGAGGTGCCCCGACTGTCGGAAGTGATCGGCAAGGCGGCCGCCAACGGCTGCACCGAGTTGGAGATCATCGACGCCGACCGGGCGCGGGAGATGGAGCCGGACCTGCACTGCCTGAAGGCCATCTGGTCGCCGACCACCGGCATCTTCGATTCCCACGGCTACATGCTGGCCCTGCGCGGCGACCTGGAGGCGGCGGGCGGCATGATCGCCTTCGTGAGTCCGGTGACCGGCGGCATGGCGACCGCCGACGGCCCGCTGCTGCGCACCGGCGGCGCCGACGCCACCGAGGTCCTCTGCCGCACGGTGGTCAATGCCGCCGGGCTCGGCGCCTGGGCCATCGCGGCGTCGCTCGACGGCATGCCGCCGGACCGCGTCCCGCCGCGATACCTCTGCAAGGGCAATTATTTCCAACTGACCGGCCGGCCGCCGTTCGAGCGCCTGATCTATCCCCTGCCCGGCTCCGCCTCGCTGGGCTGCCACTACACCCGCGACCTGGGCGGCCAGGGACGGTTCGGCCCCGACGCCGAGTGGGTCGACGGGATTTCCTACACCGTGGACCCGGCGCGCGCCGACTCGTTCTACGACTCCATCCGCAGGTATTGGCCGGATCTGCCGGACGGCGCCCTGACGCCGGCCTATTGCGGCATCCGGCCGAAGATCCAGGCGCCGCACGAACCGGCCCATGACTTCATGATCCAGGGCCCGGCCGACCACGGGGTGGCCGGACTGGTGAACCTCTACGGCATCGAATCCCCCGGCTTGACCGCCTCGCCGGCCATCGCCGAATACGCGGCCGATCTGGTTGCGGGCGAGGCGACGGCCTGAGACAATGCCGGACATGCTCCACACCGTCCGCGCGCTGATCCTGGTCCTGGCGGTTTCGACCGCCGCGCCCGCCGTCCTCGCCCAGGCACCGGCGACCGGCGAGGGACAGGTGCGCGCCCAGGGCCGGGTGGTCGAGCGCGAGGCACCGGAGATCGCGCCGCTGCCGATGACCATCGGGGTCGACGACCCGCGCGAGGAAATGCGCGTCTTCGTGCAGGAGATCAGCCGCTTCGTCCGCCGCCACGACAAGACCTTCATCCTGGTCGCCCAGAACCCGCTCGGCCTGATCGTCAAGGCCGACGTGGAGGATCTGACCGCCATGCGGCCGGCCCGCGCCTTCACCCAGGCCATCGACGGCATCCTCCAGGAGGCGGTCTGGTACGGCATCCCCGAGATCGGCGACAAGACCGCCGACACCCGCCGCGACAAGGCGCTCGAACGCCTGGAAACGGCCCGCCGCGTCGCCGCCCTGCCGGTGATGGTGCTCGACTACGTCACGGGCAACGACCAGCTCGACGCGGTGTTCCGCGCCGCCACCAAGCGCGGGTTCATGGCCTATCCGGCGCGCGGCAAGGACATGGCGCTCAACGCCCTGCCCCGCGTTCCGCGCCGCCCGTACCGGGAAAGCGCGCTGTCGGTGCTGAGCCTGAACGACGCCCGCAACTTCGTGGTGCTCCGCGACTCATCGCGCTTCGGGCGCCAGGACGCGTTCGCCCTGACCATGCACGGCACCAACTACGACGTGGTGGTGGTCGACGTGTTCCAGGGCACCACCCCGCTCACCAGACAGGCGGTGGAAACCCTGAAATACAAGAAAAGCGGCGCCCGCCGGCTGGTCCTGGCCTACCTGAACCTGGGGGCCGCGGAGAGCTACCGATACTACTGGCAGCCGGACTGGACGGAGGGCTCCCCGTCGTGGATCCGCGAGCCCCTGCCCGGCAACCCGGACGCCCACCGGGTCGAGTACTGGAACCCGGAATGGCAGGCGATCATCTCCGGCAACACGGACTCCTACATCTACGGGATCATCGCCCAGGGCTACGACGGGGCGGTCCTCGACGGCCTGGACGCCTACCACTACTACGAGGGCGGCCTGGAGGCGGACCCGCTGTAGGGCGGCGACCGACCGCCCTCACCGCCGATGGATGACGTCGTTCCTGCCGTCGGCGCCCATGTGGACGGTCAGGATGCGCACCGGCGCATCGCCCGGGTCCCCGACCGGAGGCCTCCGCGGACCGCGCGCCGACACGGCCGCCTCTTGACCCGGCCGGAGGGTCCGGTACGCTTTGCCGTGGACCATCGAGTCAAAAGGCATGACCACGCGCTCCGACACCCTGCCGCGCGGCCAGCTGCGCGAAACCGTGACCTACCTGGAGATGCGCGCGCCCGTCGCCCGGACCGCGCCCCGGCGGCTGCCGGACGGCCTGATCCTCGAACGGGTGCCGCGCCCCGGTCTGGCGTTCTATCGCCACCTGCAACGGACGATCGGCGAACCCTGGCTGTGGCGGGATCGCCTCAGGCTCGACGACGCCGGCCTGGCCGCCATCCTGCACGATCCGCGCAACGAGTTGCGCGTCGCCCGCGCCGGAAACGCGGTCGCCGGCATGCTCGAACTGGACTGGCGGCAACCGGGCGAGGTGGAGATCGGCTTCCTCGGCGTGGTTCCGCAATGGATCGGGCGCGGCCTCGGCGGCGCCCTGATGGACGAGGCGCTGCGCCGCGCCTGGGGCGACCCGTCGACCCGCCGGGTGTGGCTGCACACCTGTACCCACGACCACCCGGGCGCCCTCGACTTCTATCGCAACCAAGGTTTCGAAGCCTATCGCCGCGAGGAGGAGACGTTCGACGATCCGCGCCTGACCGGCCTGTTGCCGCGCGACGCGGCGCCTCGGATACCCCTGGCGCGCGAATGATCCCCTCGGCTCGCCACGTCCTTGCCCGCCTGATCGTCTGCGTCGCGATGGCGGGCGGCATCGCGTTGCCGGCGCCGGCCCCGGCGGCGGATTTCACCGGTCCGGCGAGCGCCCAGGAACCGCAGGTCGATCCTCGGAAGGCACTCCCCGAATGGGAGGAGGAACTGCGCGACCTGATCGCGCCGCGGCCGGACAAGCCGTTGAGCAGCCTGGATCTCCAGGAGCGCCTGACGCGGATCGGCGAGATCGGTTCGCGCGCCGCGGACCTGCGCGCGACGGCCCAGGAGTCCAAGCGGCGCGTCGAACGCCTGCTGGAGGAACTGGGCCCGCCGCCCGACAAGGACGGCGAACCGGAACCCAAGGAGATCGCCAAGCGGCGGGCCGAGCTGACGGCCGAACTCCAGCGTTACGAAAGCTGGATCAAGCAGGCGGCCCTGGTCATCGCGCAAAGGGAGCAGGCGGTGTCCGACCTGTCGCGCTCGGCCAACGAGGCGCTGCGCCGGAGCCTGATGGAGCGCGGCCCCTCTCCGCTCACCCCCGACGTCTGGCTGTCCGCCTACGCGGAAACCGTCACCCTGGCCCGGAAGACGTTCTACGACTCGCCACGGGCCTGGTGGGCCGACCTGACGGCCGACGAGGCGGAGCGCGACGAGGTCCTCAAGGTGCTCATGATCGCGATCGGGATCGCCGTGGTCTCCTGGCCATTGCGCCGCTGGCTGCGCCGCCGGTTCGGGCGCGATCCGACGGAAAACGCCCCCGGCGCGACGCGCCGCCTGGTCGCGGCGCTGACCGAAGGGCTGACCCGGGGCCTGATGCCGGTGGCGTTCTTCGCCTTCATCGCCATCTACGTGGCGAACGGCGGAATCACCCGCGAGCCGCTGTCGCTCGCCGTGTTGACCGGCCTGCAGATGTTGATCCTGTACCTGATCGGCGCCGCGCTGATCGAGGCGGCCCTGGCGCCCGGCGCGCCGCAGTGGCGTCTGGTGACCCTGCCGCCGGAGTCGGCGCGACCGCTCGGCCGGCGCGCCAAGCTGACCCTGGTGCTGTTCCTCCTGCTGGGCGGCGGTCTGCGGGCCATCTCCTGGGTCGAGCCGTCGGTCGACCTGCGGGCGGTGCACGGAACCGTGGAGGCGGTGGCCCTGACCCCGGTCCTGATCTCGATTCTCGTCCACCGCATGTGGATGGACCGCAAGCGCCCCGAACAACGCTCGCCGCTGATCTGGCGCCTGCGCATCCTGCTGATGCTGGCCCTCGCGGCCCTGCCGGTGATCGCCATGGCCGGCTACGCGAACCTCGCCACCTACCTGCTCGAGGCGATGGTGCTCACGGTGCTGGTGCTGGGCCTGCTTTGGTTCCTGCGGACCATGCTGCGCGAGAGCCTGGCGGCGCTGCTGGAGGGCGAGGGGCGGGTCGGACAGCGGCTGCGCGACGCCCTGATGATCGACGTGGAGTCGGGGCGGCGGCTGAAGTTCTGGCTGTTCCTGCTGACCGACGGCGGCCTGCTGGTTCTCGGCGCGGTCCTGGCGCCGCCGATCTGGGGCCTGGAGCCGGCCCAGATGAGCGCCCTCGCCGGCCGCCTGTTCAGCGGCCTGCAAATCGGGTCCTACACCTTCTCGCTGACCGACATCCTGCTCGGGATCGGCCTTTTTATCGGCATCGTCCTGGTCACGCGGCTGATCCAGAAGTCGCTGGCCGACCACGTGCTGCCCAACCTGACCGAGGACAAGGGGGTGGCCGACGCCCTGCGCACCGGGGTCGGCTACGTCGGATTCGTCGTCGCGGCGCTGATCGGGGTGTCGGTGGTCGGCCTCGACCTGACCAACCTCGCCCTGGTCGCCGGCGCCCTGTCGGTCGGCATCGGCTTCGGCCTGCAGACCATCGTCAACAATTTCGTCTCGGGCCTGATCCTCCTGGTCGAGCGGCCGATCAAGCCGGGCGACTGGGTGGTCATCGGCGGCAACGAGGGCACGGTGAAGAAGGTCGACGTGCGCTCGACCGAGATCGTCACCTTCCAGCGGGCCAGCGTGATCATCCCCAACGCCGACCTGATCGCCTCGCCGGTCCTCAACTGGACCCACAAGAACCTGCTCGGCCGGATCGAGGTGGCGGTCGGCGTGGCCTACGGCAGCGACGTGGAGAAGGTCCGTGACATCCTGCTCGCCTGCGTGCGCGAGCACCCCAACGTCCTGTCCCTCCCGGCGCCCTTCGTGCTGTTCCTGGATTTCGGGGACAGCGCGCTGAACTTCGAGGTGCGGGCCTATGTGCGCAACGTGGAGAGCAAGCTGATCACGGCGTCCGACGTCCGCTTCGCCGTCAACCGCCGGTTCGCCGAGGCCGGGATCGAGATCCCGTTCCCGCAGCGGGTGGTGACCATGGTCCCGCCGGAGCCGTCGCCGGCCGGCCCGGCGGCCGCGATCGCCGTCGACCGCGAGACCTGACCGGGCGGCCGGGCCTACCGGGGAT
>JANQGL010000256.1 GCA_028277325.1 Magnetospira sp. | reverse complement strand
ACGCTGGACGGCGGCGCCGGGAACGATACGGCACAATTCAACAGCGCCAGGACCGACTACGACGTCACCTTCAACAAGGCGGACGGCAGCCTGACGATCGCGGGTACGGGGGCGGGCGCGCCGGACGGGACGGATACCGTGAGCGGGGTCGAGACCTTCAGATTCAACGGCGTGAATCACACGTTCGCGGAGTTGCGCGGCCAGGTGACCTGGACCGTCGATCCGAACGATGAGCTCGCCGATTTCGCCACTCTGGAGGAGGCCGTCGGCTCGGCCGACGTACTCCATGACGACCTTGTCAAGGTCGTGGATGGCGCGCAGATCGTGACGCTGACCGTCGTGAAAGGCACAAGCCCCCTGAATGGGAGCAGCGGGGCCGACCTCGTAGTCGGCGGCGCGGGCAACGACGAGCTGTTCGGCCAAGACGGAAACGACACGCTGTTTGGCGGCGCGGGCGACGACCAGCTGCTTGGCGGCGCGGGCGACAACACGCTGATTGGCGGTGACGGCATCGACACGCTGATTGGCGGCGAAGGCGCCGATGCGCTGGACGGCGGCGCGGGCAACGACACGCTGAACGGCGAAGGCGGGAACGACACGCTGTCCGGCGGCGCGGGCGACGACTGGCTGCATGGCGTTGACGGGGACGACACGCTGTTTGGCGGTGACGGGGACGACACGCTGTTTGGCGGTTCCGGGAACGACCTTCTGTATGGCGGCGCGGGCGACGACACGCTGGACGGCCAAGGCGGGAACGACACGCTGGACGGCGGCGCCGGGAACGACACGCTCGACGGCGGCGTGGGAACGGATACGGCAGTCTACAACGGCGGGGATCGGCCGGACTACACGATCACCCGGAACGGCGACGGCAGCTACACGGTTACCCACAACGCCACCGGTGCGGTCGACGACGGCACCGACGCGCTGACGGGGATCGAGGGCGTTCGATTCTCGGACGGTATCACCTACGAGCTCGACGCCAACAGCCCGGACGCCTCGGGCTACCTGACCCGGTTCAGCCAGGACTTCGAGAACGGGTCCGACGGCGTCTTTAGCGGCAATGTCCAGGTTGTCGCCAGCGGCCATGGCGGCATCCCCTCGGCCGACGGCGAGTCGCATGCAATCTTCCAGGAGGGCTCCTTCAGTCTTGACGATCCGACCACGGCGCTCGGCGGCCTCCGGACGGATTTCGGCGGCGGCTTCAAGACCGAGGTGAAGGTCTATCTCGATACCGGCTGGACCGCCGGAGAAGGATTCGAATACACGGTGATTGCCAACAATCAGTTTGGTCACCCATTGCGGGACTTGGTGTTCCGCGTCGAGAAAGATGCCGGCGGCGGGCCGCTGCGGGTCGGCGCCAGCGACGTACGATCCAACAGCGATCCGCTTGACGGCGGCAACCACGCGGTGATCGAGACGTCGGGCTGGTACACCTTCAAACACAACTTTTACGAGAATTCCGGGGGCCATCTCGAGGTCGCCATGAACGTGCATGACGCCAACGGGAACTGGGTCTTCACCGAGGTGATGTCCGACTCGGGCCACGTTGTCGGCTTCAATGTGGGCGGCAATAGCTATGGCGTCTTCAATGAAATCGATGTTTCGGGCGGGATCGCGGTCGATGGCTGGACGCTGGCCACCGCCGACACCAAGCCGGTGCAGGTTCTCGACGAAGCTTCGGACACGGCCTCGGTCATGGGGACTTTCGCGACGCTCCAGGAGGCGGCGGACGCGGCGAGCGACGGCAACGTCATCACCATTTTCGACGGTGCGCGGATCGTGACGATGAACGTCGTGAAAGGCGACGGCATCCTGAATGGGGGCGCCGGGGCCGACCTCGTAGTCGGCGGCGCCGGGGACGACGAGTTGAGGGGCGGCGATGGCGACGACACGCTGGACGGCGGCGCGGGCGACGACACGC
>JANQGL010000214.1 GCA_028277325.1 Magnetospira sp. | reverse complement strand
GCCGGAGGTGGCCCGCCAATGCCTGCGCGACTGGTACCGCGACAACGCCACCGGGCGCGGCGGCTGGCGGGGCGACGGGCGCGCCGTCCGGCCGCAGGGGGTCCGGGTGCCGACCCTGGCCCTGGTGCCGCGCCGCGACCGCATCGTGCCGCCGGCCGGCGCGGCGGCGCTGGGCCGGGCGATCCCCGGGGCCCGCCTGCGCATCGTGCCGGCCGGCCACATCGGGATGACGGCCGGGGCCCGCGCCGCCACGGTGCTCTACCGGCCGCTGTCGGACTGGCTGCACCGGGTGCTGGCCGGCTGACGCGAAACCCTCGCGAAGCCGTGTGCGGTCCAGAAAGTCATGGAGTTCGAGGACGATGGGCCGGGATGCCGATCATCCCGAACGAGTTGTCGGACGGTCGCGCGGCTCGGTCAGCCGAACTGGGCGATCTCGTCCTTGATCTTGAGTTTTTGGCGTTTGAGGCTGGCGATCACATGGTCGTCGGGATGCGGCCGGCGGTTCTCCTCATCGATCGCGGTTTCCAGGTCGCGATGTTTGGCCCGCAGGGCCGAGATCCGATCCTCAACGCTCATTGGACACTCTCCCTCGTCTGAAATGACAACCCGACAATCATACACCGGGGCCCTCCGGAACGCCAGCCGTCACGGCCCGCGAAGCCGCTTTTCCAACCGCCTCCGGGTTGCTAGACTTCGGCGAACCAACGCCCAGAGGCTCCTGAATGGACGAAAAGGCACTCCTGCGCCGCAAGCTGGTCAATCTGCGTACGGAACACCGCGATCTCGACGACGCGATCGCCCGGCTCGCCGAAGCCCATCCGGTGGATCAACTGCAAATGCAGCGGATGAAGAAGCGGAAACTGGCCCTCAAGGACGAGATTGCCCGTCTCGACGACATCCTGACTCCCGACATCATCGCCTGATCCCGGCGGCATCGACGCGCAGGTCGCGCTCGGCCGCCTCGATCACCTGCTCCACCGACTCCCCGGGCGCGATGGCGTGCAGGCCGCAGGCCACGCGCAGGGTCAGGGGATGCTCGAACCAACGGGCCGGATCGGTCTCGGCCGCGTCCATCAGGTCGCGCGCGATGTCCGCCGCCGCCGCGCCGCCGGTGGCGACCAGCAGGATCACGAAATCGTAGCCGTCCATGCTGCCCAGCAGGTCGGACGGGTGCAGGCGCTCGCGCAGCCGGGCCGCCGCCTGGACCATGGCCCGGTCGCCGGCCGCGCGTCCGAACCGCTGCCGCAGGTCGCCGAGATTGCGCAGGTGCAGGTACAGGAAGGTGCAGGGCACCCGGCTGTGCTCGGCCCGCACCAGGGCCTTCGACATTTCGCGCAGGAAGGCGCGCCGGTTGTAGAGCGGCAGGAACGAGTGGCGGTCGGCCAGGCGGCCCAGGTGCGCCTCGTGGCGCCGCGTCGCCTCCAGGTCGGTCCGCAGACGCTCGGTCTCCGCCATCAGCAGGCGGATCGCGGCCAGGACCTCCGGCGTCAGTTCGCCCTCGGGAATGCCGAGGATGGAGGCGGTGTCCCGCCTCTCGGCCGGGCCCGGCGGCGGCGCGGCGTCGGGCCGCGCCCGCTGCCGATAGGGATCGGCGGGGGTCTCCTGGCGCCGCTCGCCGGCCGGTGCCGGCGGCGACACCTTGTCGGTCGGGATCACCTCGGCCATGGCCCGAGGGTAGCACGTCGGGGTGCGGCGGGGAACGTCGCGGGCGCCATGTCCGCCATCGTCATGCGCGGGAGCGGCGGAATATCGCTGTCCGAAGCCCGTCCGCCCTACGCCCCCACCGCTCCGTCCGGCGCCCGGTCGTCGAGCAGCCGCATGATCATCGAGGCGGTCTGCTCGATCGAGCGATGGGTGACGTCGATCACCGGCCAGCCCTGGCGGGCGAACAGGCGGCGCGCCTCCAGCACCTCCTGGCGCAGCCGCTCCTCGTCGGTGTAGTCGGTCGCCGGGTCCATGC
>JANQGL010000167.1 GCA_028277325.1 Magnetospira sp. | reverse complement strand
GAGGGCGTTCCGCAGGACCACCGAGGCGTGGTGGTTGGCCACATGGGTGAACTGCGGCCCGCCCGCCGCGTCGCCGATCGCCCACGACGCCGGCGGGATCCGCGTCGATTCGCGCCTCCGGACCAGCAACCGCCGGGTCTACGCGATCGGCGACGCGGCGGGCGGGCCGCAGTTCACCCATGTGGCCAACCACCACGCCTCGGTGGTCCTGCGGAACGCCCTCCTTCGCCTGCCCTCGAAGGTCGCCGTGCGGGCGGTCCCGCGCGTCACCTATACCGATCCGGAGCTGGCCTGGGTCGGCGAGGACCAGGAGACGGCGGCGGCGCGTCTCGGCGGCAAACTGCGCGTGCTGCGCTGGTCGCTGGCCGACAACGACCGGGCGCGCACCGAGGGCAAGACGGCCGGCATGGTCAAGGTCCTGGCCGACACGAGCGGCCGGGTGCTGGGGGCCGGCGTGGTCGGCCGGTCGGCCGGCGACCTGATCCAGACCTGGACCCTGGTCCGGTCGCGGCGGATCAACCTGCGCCACATGGCCAGCCTGGTGGCCCCCTATCCGACCCTCGGCGAGGCGTCCAAGCGGGCCGCCGGCAGCTTCTACGCGCCGCTGCTGTTCTCGGCCCGCACCCGGCGCCTGGTGCGGTTCCTGTCGCGGTTCGGCTGAGCCCGCCACGCGCCGCCGATGACCGCCCGCCCGCCGCTCCGCAAGCCCGCCTTCCCGACCAGCCTGTCGGCCCGCGTGCTGATCCTGACCGTGGCCCTGATCCTGCTCAGCGAGGCGCTGATCTACGTGCCGTCGATCTCGCGCTTCCGGCGCGAATACCTGCACCAGCACCTGGCGGCCGGGCACCTGGCGTCGCTGGCCCTGGAGGCGACGCCGGACCAGATGGTCGACGAGGCGTTGCGCGACCGGCTGCTGTTCCACGCCGGGGCGCTCGGCGTGATGATCCGCCGCGAGGGGCGCCATTTCGTGGCCCTGTCCGGCGACATGCCGCCGGCCGTGGACATGACGGTGGACATGGACCGCGCCGACTGGTGGTACTGGATCCGCGGCGCCATGGACACCCTGGCGCGCGACGACCCGAGGATCCTGCGCGCCGTCGGCATGTCGCCCAAGGTGGCCCAGGTGCGGGTCGGGGTGATCCTCACCGAGCGGCCGCTGCGCGACGCCATGCTCGCCTATTCGAACCGCATCCTCCTGCTGTCGCTGATCATCTCCGGCCTCACCGGGGCGGCGGTCTACCTGGGCCTGCAGTGGATGATGATCCGTCCGCTGCGCCGCATCATCGGCTCCATGGTGGCGTTCCGCGACGATCCGGAGGGCGAGTCGGGACGGATGCCGGACACCCGGCGCGGCGACGAGATCGGGATGGCGCAGCGCGCCCTGTCGACCATGCAGGACCAGGTGCGGACCGCCCTGCGCCAGCAGTCGCGGCTGGCCGCGCTCGGCGCCGCGGTGGCCAAGATCAACCACGACCTGCGCAACTCCCTGGCCACCGCGGTGCTGGTCTCCGACCGCCTGGCGGCGAGCGCCGACCCGGAGGTCCGCGAGGTCACGCCGCGCCTGATCCGCGCCATCGACCGGGCGGTCGACCTGTGCGGCCAGACCCTGGACTACGCCGGCGACCGCGACATCCGATTGCGCCGGAGCCGTTTCTACCTGGCCGACCTGCTGGAGGAGGTGGTGGCCGGAGTGGTGATCGCCGGCGAGGGGAAGACGCAGGCCGAGTTCCAGGCGGACCCGACGCTGGAGGTGGTGGCCGACGAGTCGCAGCTTCACCGGGCGCT
>JANQGL010000113.1 GCA_028277325.1 Magnetospira sp. | reverse complement strand
CGCGGCGCCCGGCGCGCCAAGACGGCCAGCGACTATTTCGTGGCCGGACGCCAGATTTCGACCTGGGTGTTCGTGCTCGCGGCGACCGCCACCTCGTTTTCCGGCTGGACCTTCATGGGCCATCCCGGGCTGATCTACCGCGACGGGTTCCAGTACGCCTACGCCTCGTTCTACGCCATCGCCATTCCGTTCACCGGCGTTCTGTTCCTCAAGCGCCAGTGGATGCTGGGCAAGCGCTTCGGCTACGTGACGCCGGGCGAGATGCTGGCCGACTATTTCCGCGGCGACGGCATCCGCATTCTCACCGTGGTCGTGGCCCTGCTGTTCTCGATTCCCTATCTGGGCATCCAGCTCCGCGCCTCGGGATTCCTGTTCAACGTCCTGACCGACGGCCTGCTGCCGGTCGACGCCGGGATGTGGATCCTGTCCCTGGTGGTGATGGTCTACGTCGCCTCCGGCGGCCTGCGCGCCGTCGCCTACGTGGACACCGTGCAATGCCTGCTGCTGGCCGCCGGCATGGTGGTCGTCGGCCTGATCGCGCTCGACGCGGTGGGCGGCTGGGCGGCCCTGCAGGAGGGCCTGGCGGCATTGGCGCGGAGCGGCGTCGGGCCCTGGGGGACGACGCCGGACGGCCACAACGCCTATTTCGCCATTCCCGGGGTGATCCAGTTCACCGCCGGATTCGGCAGGGAAACTCCGGTCGGCGGCCTGTGGACCGGGGTCATGGTGCTGACCTACCTGATGGGCATGATGGGCATCCAGTCGGCCCCCGCCTTCACCATGTGGGCGTTCGGCAACAACAACCCGCGCCCCTTCGCGCCGCAGCAGGTGTGGGCGTCGTCGCTGGGGATCGGCGCCATCCTGATCTTCTTCACCGCCATCCAGGGCATGGGCGCCAACCTGCTGGGCGCCATGCCGGAGGCGCAACGGGCGGTGACCGGGGCCGGGATCAGCATGCCGGCCCTGCTGCCCGATCTGGTCGGGCGGCCGGAGGACGAACTGGTGCCGCGCTACATCGACCTGATCGGCGACAGCATGCCCTGGCTGGTCGGTCTGCTGGCCGTCTGCGCCCTCGCCGCCATGCAGTCGACCGTCGCCGCCTACATGTCGACCGCCGGCGGCATGCTGACCCGCGACCTGTACAAGCGCTACCTCAATCCGCGGGCCAGCCACACCACCCAGAAGCTGTTCGGCCGCATCGGGGTGCTGTTGATCGTCCTGTCGGCCCTGGTGGTGGCCACCGTGTCGACCGACGCCCTGGTCCTGCTGGGCGGCCTCGCGGTGGCGTTCGGGTTCCAGATGTGGCCGTCCCTGGCCGCCGTCACCTGGTTTCCCTGGATCACCCGCCAGGGCGCCACCTGGGGCCTGGCGGCCGGCCTGCTGGCGGTCAGCCTGACCGAGGAGTTCGGGCTGCAGATCTTCACCTGGCTGGGGATCGACCTGCCGTGGGGGCGCTGGCCCTTGACCATCCATTCGGCCGGCTGGGGCATGTTCTTCAACCTTCTGGTCTGCCTGCCGGTCTCGGCCCTGACCCGGGACGACGGCGAGCGCGCCCACCGCATGAAGTACCATCACTTCCTCAGTGCCCATGCCGCCCTTTCCGTGGACAAGCGCAAGCTGGTGCCGCTGGCCTGGATCATCACGGTCGCCTGGCTGTTCTTCGCCATCGGCCCCGGCGCGGTGCTCGGCAACGACCTGTTCGGGGCGCCGGAGGCGGGGGTCGACGGCTGGGCGTTCGGCATTCCCTCGATCTGGGCCTGGCAGATCCTGTTCTGGGTGCTGGGTGTCGGGATGATGTGGTTCCTGGCCTACAAGATGGAGATGTCCACCGTGCCGGCGCGCGAGGTCGAGGCCCTGACCGACGATTACGGCGACAGTCTGCTGGATCCGGAGATGCCGGAGCGGTGACCGGCGGTCCGCTGGCCCGGGTCCTGCTGGCGGCGGTCGTGCTGGCGGCGGTCGGTTTCGGCGGGCTGTCGCTGATGCGCTCGGTGCGGGACGCGCCGCCGGGAGACTACGCGACACGGCAGGGCGACCTGCGGCTCGGCGAGCGCCGTTTCGCCGCCGCCATCGCGGCCTTCGACCGGGCGCTCGCGGAGGCGCCGGGGCATCGCGGGGCGCGGCTCGGCAAGGCGGCGGCGCTGATCGGACTTGCCCGCTATGCCGAGGCGGAAACCCTGCTCACCGCGACCATCGCCGACCTGACGGCCGGCCTCGCGCCCGACGATCCGACCGGACGCGCCGCCCTGGCCGCCGCCTTCGCCAACCGCGGCATCCTGCGCGACCGCCAGGGCCGCCACGCCGAGGCGTTGGAGGACTATCTGGACTCCATCCGCGCCGACCGCGACATCGCCGGGGGACCGGGATGGATCGAGCGGCTGCTGCACCATTCGGACAGGCCGTCGAGCGTCCTCGATCGCGCCCGCTATCTTTACCGGGAATTCCAGAAGCCGGAGTCGGAGCGCCTGCTGCGCGTTCCCGAGCTGGACGCCAGGCAGCGCATGTACAAGCCCTGAGGATGCTTGGCGGAGCGTCGTCCGGTTCCCATATCCTGCTCACCCAGTGACCGGATCGAGGAGGATTCCAGCCATGACGGCGATCGACGAAGGCCAGACGGTTCCCGACATGACCCTGCCGACCGACGGCGGCGGCACCCTGTCCCTCGCCGAACTGCGCGGCAGGACGGTGGTGCTGTATTTCTATCCCAAGGACTTGACCTCCGGCTGCACCAAGCAGGCCGAGGCGTTCCGCGACGCCATCGGCGCCTTCGAGGCGGCCGGCGCGGTGGTGGTCGGGGTGTCCAAGGACCCGGTCAAGAAGCACGACGCCTTCAAGGCGAAGCACGATCTGCCGTTTGCCCTGATGTCCGACGCCGAGACGAACCTCTGCGAGCAGTTCGGCGTCTGGAAGGAGAAATCGATGTACGGCAAGACCTACATGGGCATCGAACGCTCCACCTTCCTGATCGATTCCGGCGGCGTGGTCCGCAAGGCCTGGCGCAAGGTCAAGGTGCCGGGGCACGTGGACGCGGTGCTGGCGGCGGTGACGGGACTGGGGTAGGTGCGTCGACCGACATATGGCGCGACATGTGTTGCGCGCGCTTCGATTGTTGCGTATATTTCGAATGTAACACGGCGTGATATGACCTTCACCGTGACCAACATGTCGGCACCGACTCGCGATGGAGACCGCCCATGAACGCGATCCATCAACAACCCCGGAGTCCGTCTCCGGACGAGGCCTCTCTCGCCGGTCAGGCGAGCCGTTTGCTGTCCACGATCCGATCTGAGGGCACCGCCGTTCGAATTTCGATCGATGGCGCGGATGGGCAGGTCCAAATGGAAATTCCCTCGTCGGCATTGCGGATGCTGCTCGACCTGCTGACCCGGATGGCCGAGGGCAGGGCCGTCACCATCATTCCGCATAACGCCGAACTGACCACCCAGCAGGCGGCGGACCTGCTCAACGTTTCCAGGCCATTCGTGATCAAGCTCATCGACCAAGGGAAACTCGAGTGCCGAAAGGTCGGCCGCCATCGGCGTATCCGGTTCGACGACCTGATGGCACTGAAAAAGAGCATGGATGACAGCCGCACCAAGGCGCTGGACGACCTGACGCGCGTTTCGCAGGACCTGGGCGCGGGGTATTGAGGTAGCAGGGTTCACGGTCGTTTATGACGCCTGTGTCCTTTATCCCTTTGCCCTTCGGGACCTTCTCATGGAATTGGCCATGAGCGATCTGTTCCGCGCCAAATGGACCGACCGCATTCATGGGGAATGGATGCGGAACCTCCATCAGAATCGAAGCGTCTCCATGGACTCGTTGGCGCGGGTACGGGAGCTGATGGACGCGCATGTGCGCGATTGTCTGGTCACGGGGTACGAACCGCTGATCGATGCAATCATCGACGAGGCCTTCCGGATCCGGAGGGTGCCCATGTGATCGCCGCCGCGATTCATGCCCGTGCCGACATGATCGTGACCAAAAGCCTGAAAGACCACCCAGCCGACATACTCGCCCGTCATTACCTGGAAGCCCAGCATCCTGATGACTTCATTTTGAACCAGATGGACCTCGACGAACCGGCGGTCATCAGCGCGGCGCGCATTTGTCGTGCCCGCCGGGTTCGTCCGCCACATTCGGTGACCGAATTTCTTGATGGTCTCGAACGCAACCAACCGCCGAAGTCGGTCAGCCGATTGCGCGGGTTCGCCGGGTTTCTCTGAAAACCGGGGTCGATGGTCAAAAAGACGACCCCGGCTGGGCCAGGAACGCCGCCTCCTCCGGCGTCGTCTCGCGGCCGAGAATGGCGTTGCGGTGCGGGAAGCGTCCGAAGCGGGCGACGATGTCGCGGTGCGCCTCGGCGTAGCGGGTCAGGTCCGGATCGCCGAGCGCCGAGATCAGGCGCACCGAATCGGCCTGGTCGGCCGGGTCCTCGCTGTGCTCCAGCGGCAGGTACAGGAACAGCTTGCCGTACTTGGGCAGGCGGGCGTCGTGGCCGCGTGCCAGGGCGAAGCGGGTGGCGGCGCGGGCCGGCGGGTCGCAGGCGAACGCGTCCGGGGTGTTG
>JANQGL010000009.1 GCA_028277325.1 Magnetospira sp. | reverse complement strand
GGCGTGGCGCTGCACCACCTCGCCGTCGCGGTCCTTGACCCGGAAGGCGACGGTGAGCAGCAGGTCGACCTTGTCGCCCGGGAACACGAACCCGGAAATGCCCGAGGTGGCGGTGACCGGCACCGACACCGCGCGCATGCCGGGGGTCAGCACCGCGGCCAGGAAGCCGCGCTCGCCGGGATGCACCGCCTGGGCGGCGAGGATCGGCTGCCCCTCGGCGATCGCCGAGCGCGCCACCGCGCCCTCGAAGGCGGACCGGGCGACCTTGCCCTCCACCGCGTAGGCGTCGACCACGCCGTCCTCGGGCCAGGCCCGCCAGACCAGCATGTCGGGCTTGACGAACGTCCCGGCGGCGATCGGCTGTTCGGCGACCAGCACGTTGACCGTGTCGGTGACCATCGTCTCGACCCGCACCTCCGGCGACAGGGCCGCCTTCTGGGCGTTGATCCAACCGCGCGCGAACAGGGCGGTCAGGCCGGCGATGGCGATGGCGACGACGAGCAGAAGCGCGGTGCGGAGGGTCATGACGCGGCTCCGCCCAGAAGCGCCAGGCCGACCGCGCCGCCGCCGGCCGCGATGGCGACGCCGTAGGGCAGGCAGTCGGCGAGCAGCCGGTCGCGCGACCGGCGCCAGCCGAGGCGGTCGCAGGCGCCGGCCAGCGCGAAGCGGACCGGCGACAGGATCAGCAGGGCCAGCGCGGCGCCGCTCAGGGCGGTGACGACCAGCATCGGAAACACCAGCCCGGGTCCCGCCCACAGGGCGCAGGCGGCCAGCAGCTTGGCGTCGCCGCCGCCCAGCCGCCCGGTCGCGAACAGCGCGAATCCGGCCGCCAGGACGACCGTCCCGGTCAGCAGGCCGCCGGCCCAGTCGACCGGCTGCGGCGCCGTCAGGACGTGCAGCGGATAGAGAACGAGAATCAGCGCCGGTGTCCAGTTGGGAATCCGGAACGCGCGCAGGTCGTGGGCCGCCGCCAGGGCGATCAGGCCGGCGAAGCCGGCGACGACGAAATGATGCGGGGTCGGGGGAGTCAGCATGATCGGGGTCTCGGGGTCTTTCGCGGTCGTCGGCCGAACAAGGATCGATGTCCTGGTCTTGTCTCGATGCGGCGCTCTTGTTCCTTGTCGTCTCCGCGCCGGGCGGTGTTGGGGCCCGACGCGGGAGGGAGCCTTTCGGTCCCCTCCCCGGAGGCATCCCCGTCGGGGCGTGGGGTCGGGTTCGATTGCTTGGGCGGGTGCCTCCCCGTGTCGGGTCGAGGGTCGCGGACCGTTAGTTGACGGCGTTCGCGAGCTGCCCGGTCACGTACTGGAACATCACTTCCAGCGAATCGCCCATCGCGGACAGGGCGCCGACGGCGGCGACGGACACCAGGCCGGCGATCAGGCCATACTCGATGGCGGTGGCACCGGACTCGTCGCGCAGAAAATTAAAAACAGTCTTCATTTCTTGCCTCCTTGGGTTTGCCTCGCAGAATTCAATCTGCGCTTGGACCGTATTTTGTTAACCACTTGTTTACAATTGATTTATTTGCATCTATATTCAGGCTGTATTGAGAAAATATTCGAATAAAATTCCCCCGGATTTTCGATCAAATGCTCCCCGACCCGACGGGCTCGACCGAACGTCGTTCGCCGCCTATATCCTTGGCATAAACGGGCTCCGGCCGATTCCGCCGGCCGGCCGACCGCGGACAAGGACACGCCATGCTGCCGCTGCACGACGACAACCCGACGCTGCGCAAACCGGTCGTCACCGTCGGGCTGATCCTGGCCTGCGTGGCCATGTTCCTGTGGCAGCAGACCCTGACCGGCGGCTTCGCGGAACGGGTGATCTACGGCATGGGGATGGTGCCGGCCCTGGTGCTGGGCGGTTACGACCTGCCGCCGGGCATGGGTCTGGTGCCGGCCTGGGCCAGCCCGGTCACCTATCAGTTCCTGCACGGCGGCTGGATGCACCTGATCGGCAACATGATGTTCCTGTGGGTGTTCGGCAACAACGTGGAGGACCGCCTGGGACACGGCCGCTATCTGGTCTTCTACCTGCTGTGCGGCGTCCTGGCCGGGCTCGGCCAGGCGGCCATCGACCCGGCGTCGCCGATTCCGACCATCGGTGCCAGCGGCGCCGTGTCGGGGATACTCGGCGCCTATCTGGTGACCTGGCCGAACGCCCGCGTCCTGGTCGTCGTCCCGGTGATGGTGATCCCCTGGCCGATCCGTATTCCGGCGCTGATCGTGCTCGGCCTGTGGTTCCTGTTCCAGTTCGCCAACGCGACCGGCGGCACCGCCAGCGGGGTGGCGTTCTGGGCGCATGTGGTCGGCTTCGTGGCCGGGATGCTGCTGATGTTTCCGTTCCGCCTCGGCACCCGGCCGCCGGCGCCCGTCGCGGCGCCCGGGGCGGTGTCGGACGTCCCGCCGCGCCGCCCCCGCCGGCGCGGCATCATCCCCGACAGCGAGGGGTGAGCCCGACCCCACCCCCGCAACATCGCATTTTATCCAATTGCGCGAGCATTTTATCGGCAAATAAAGCATTCGCCGGCCGGCCACCGGCAGCCCAAAATGGACACCTCGCGATCCGCAAGATCAAACGAGGTTGGGCCACCATGCCGCGCCGTGTTTTCGACCGCCTGCTGCGCACGATCGGCCGCTTCCTGCTCGACCGGCGGGGCGGCACCGCCATGTTCCTGGCCTTCGCCATCGTGCCGCTGGTCGGATTCATCGGCATGGCCACCGATACCGCGCGCGCCTTCCTGGTCAAGTCGCGGCTGTCGTCGGCCCTGGATTCGGCCGCCCTGGCCGGCGGCCGGGCCTTCTTCAGGGACGACCGCGACCAGATCGTCCTCATGTTCTTCGATGCCAACTTCCCGGACGGCTACATGGACGCCACGCTCAGCGGCCCCGCCATCGCGGTCGACGCGCAGAACCAGAAGCTCACCCTGGACGCCAGCGCGTCCATCCGGACCTCGTTCATGCGCCTGTTCGGCTTCGAGACCCTGACGGTGACCGGGATGTCGGAGGTCACCCGCCAGATGCAGGCCCTGGACGTGGTCCTGGCGATGGACATGTCCGGGTCGATGGGCTCCTGGATGGGCGGCACCACGCGCATCGGGGCGGCCCGCGCGGCGGCGACCGAACTGGTCGAGATCCTGTTCGGCCACAACGACGGCAAGGACCTCCTGGCGATCGGCCTGGTGCCCTGGAACGGCAAGGTGAACGTCACCCTCGACGGCACCTGGTACGATCCGTCGCTGACCCAGACGGTCTCCGTGCCCACCTACGCCAATCCGGAGGTCGGCACGCAGAGCGCGCTGTACCAGGTCAACAACTCGCCGGTCCCGCTGATGACCCCGCCGACCGCCGACTGGCAAGGTTGCGTGTTCAACCGCTACGCCGACGACGGCCTGGACGACAACGACGCCGACGTGTTCGACATTCCGGGCACCTACGGCGGCGCCGACTGGCCGGGCTGGGAGCCGGTCGGGCCGGAGGGCGAGCCGACCCACCCGGGCGTCTGCGCGATGTCCAGCGGCTACACGGAATGCACCCCCTGCCTGGATCACGGCGTCACGCCGCTGCAAAACGAGAAGGCGACGATCCTGGACGCCATCGCGGCGCTTCAGAACCCCACCGGGGTGACCAACATCCCGGGCGGCCTGGGCTGGGCCTGGCGGGTCCTGTCGCCGGGCTCGCCGTTCACCGAGGCCGAGGCCGATCCCGACTACAAGCTGCAACGGGCCATCGTGCTGCTGACCGACGGCGAGAACGTGCGCGGCTACGGCGACGGCTACAAGCGCGTGTTGTGGCCGAGCGGGATGGACGCGCGCCTGCTGACCCTGGCGACCCGCGTCAAGTCGTCCGGGGTGACCATCTACGTGATCCAGTTCGCCAACGACGGCACCGACCTGCAGGACCTGCTGAAGCAGGTGGCGAGCGGCCCGGACTCCCCGTTCTATCACTACGCCCCGGACGCCGAGGCGCTGCGCGCGGTGTTCGAGGAAGTGGCCAACGACCTGTCGGAACTGCGCCTGTCGCGGTGACGCTCCGGGTCGCTCAGGCGGCGCAAAAGGACTCGCCGCCCGGACGGAGGCGCGCCGTCACGCGGCCGGCAGGGTGAACGAGAACCGGCTGCCTTCGCCGGGCACGCTGTCGACCCGGATCCGACCCCCGTGGCGCTCGACGATCCGCTTGCAGACGGCCAGTCCGATGCCGGTGCCGGACCGCTCCCCGCGGTGATGCAGACGCTGGAAGATCACGAAGATCCGCTCGAAATAGCGCGGCGCGATGCCGATTCCGTTGTCGGCGACGGTCACCGTGACCCAATCGCCGTCGCGTTGCCCGGTCACCGTGACCTGCGGACGGCGCGCCTCGTCGCGATAGTTGAGCGCGTTGCCGATCAGGTTCTGGAACAGCCGCACGACTTGCGATCGATCGGCGAGAGCCGCCGGCAGGGGTCCGGCATCGATGCCGGCCCCGGAGTCCTCGAT
Source organism: Magnetospira sp. (assembly GCA_028277325.1). GTDB lineage: Bacteria > Pseudomonadota > Alphaproteobacteria > Rhodospirillales > Magnetospiraceae > JANQGL01. The sequence continues at coordinate 9,362 of JANQGL010000009.1, read as the reverse complement.
CGACGTCTGCAAGTTGTCGACGGCCTCCCGCACGACCGCATCGAGGTCGACCGGAACGAGCGCGCTGCCGCGGACGTCGATGCGCGAGTACTGCAGCAGGTCCTCGACCATCGCGTCGAGGCGCCGCGCGCCGTCGATCGCGAACGAGATATGCTCGATCGCCTCCGGATCCAGGGCGTCGCCGCGCCGTCGCCGCAGCAGGTCCAGGTAGAGGCTGATCATCCGCAGGGGTTCGCGCAGGTCATGCGAGGCCACGTAGGCGAACTGCTGCAGGTCTTCGTTGGACCGCCGAAGGGCCTCCGTGTATCGGGCGATGTCCGCCTCGGCGGTCTTGCGGTCGGTGATGTCGATATTGGTCCCGACCAGACGCACGGGGGTTCCCGAATCGTCGCGAACCGCGGTGAACGTGGCTCTCATATGGCGCAGCTCGCCGTCCGGACGCACGATCCGAAACTCGACGTCGAACGGCTTTCGATTCTCGATGGAATCGTAAACCGCCACTTCGATGGCCGCCGCGTCATCGGGATGGATGCGGTCGCGCCAGTCCGCGTGGACGCCGCGGAAGTGCTCCGGGGCGACCCCGTAGAACTCGAACACCCTGTCGTCCCAGACCAGTTCATCGGTCGTGAGATCGTAGTCCCAGATTCCGATGCTGGCCGATCGGGTCGCCAGGTCCATGCGACGGTTGGCGTCCTGGAGATCCAGTTCGGTGCGCCGCTGCTCGGTGATGTCCGCCCCCACGCCGTAGGCGCGCTCGCCGTCCGGCGATGCCATGGCGGCCCAGGAGATCAGCCGATAGCCGCCGTCGCGATGCCGGTATCGGTTCTCGAACCGCAGGGTCTGGCCGCCGCCGGACAGATGCCGCATCTCGCGCAGGGTCGCCGGGATGTCCTCCGGATGCACGAGGTCAAGGAACAGGCTCCCCTCCAGGTCCTCGGGGCGGTATCCCAAGGTGACCTCCCATCCCCGGTTGGCGCGGAGGATGGTTCCGTCGAGGCGGGCGATGACGTTCATGCGGATCGGATTTGCGAAGAACCCGTCGAGGACCGCTTCCGCCTGTCGCCGCTCCGCCACCTCGCGGCGCAGGTCCTTGGTGCGCTCGTCAACATTCCGCTCCAGGTTCCGGTTGACGTCCCGCAACTCGCGCTCCGCCTCGTCCCGACGCACCCAGACCCCGGCCAGGTACCAGCTTCCGAGGAAAAGGGCCGAGAGAACGAAGCCGCTCGCAATCAGGATCGGTAAAGTGTTCCGCCAGCCGGCGGCGGCCACCGACTCGGCCGACCGGAACACCAGGACCTTCCAGAAGTAGTCGCGGCTTTCGAGCTCGGAGCGGCTCGACGCGTCAGCCTCTCGGGCGCCGGTCGACGTCCTCTCGCCCTCCAGAAGGGGGTACACGGTGACGAACGACCAAGTGCCCTCCGCGGCCGCGAACTGACCTTCCTCCTCGGCGCGAACGCGCCGCCACACGTCCGGATAGGACGTCGCGATATTCGACTCCGGGTGGTCGAACATGAAGCCCCATTCCTGTTCGGGCGACGGCCCGAGCAGCCAGTTCCCGTTGCGATCCACCAGCAGCGCCTTGCGCGCGCCTTCCTCGGCTTGCCGCCGGACCAGATCGATCAGGTGATTGGCGAGGTAGTTCAGGATGACGATCCCGCGGCGGCGTCCGGCGCGGTCGAACGTCGGCGTTCCCGCGCGGATCATCGGTTTGAACGGGTGCTCGATCTCGCCGCGCTCGATGTTGAGGTCGAGCGGCGAGACGAAGAACTCGCCGCTGTTCAGCCAGACCGTGTCGGCGAAGTAATACCGCTTCGCCTTGTTCTGAAGCCGATCGGCGGGGACGGTCCGAATGGCGCCGCTGTTGAAGTTGATCCGGACCCGCTCGTTGCCGGCCGCGTCGATCCAGCGCACGTGATCGTAGACCCGCTTGGCGCGCAGGAAGGTCCGCCAGTCCCCGGCCAGCCGGCTCCGCGCCCCGGGCCGTTCTTCCAGCGCGTCGAGCAGCACGGACTGCCTCGCCAGGTGCGCCAGGTCGCGGGTGATGCCCCGGATGATGCCGTCGATCGTGTCGGCGCCGTGTCTGGCCGCCGCCATGTCGGTGGCACGCCACTCCACCAGATCGAGGTCGCGTTCCGCCTGGTAGAGAAGCAGGAAGGCGGCCCCCCAAAGCGCGGCCAAGGGGACGAAAAGCCGCAGGAACCGACCCGAAAACGCGTTGAAGGAACGGACGGAAAACTCGGTCAGTGGGCGCAACGGCCTGCCCTCGGAGATTATAATACGTTTGAATAACCTACATCACGAACGCGAACAATGAACCGGCCGCATGGCACTTCGCCCCATTGACCCGGGCTCATCGCGCCTCCCGGCCGAGGATTTCCAGCTCGATCTCCACGCGCCGGTTGCGCGCCCGCCCGTCCGGGGTCGCGTTGGAGGCCAGCGGGCGGGAGTCCGCGAAGCCGCTGGCCGAGACGCGGGGCGGATCGAGGCCGCCGGCCTCCAGCATATAATGGACCACCGACACGGCACGCGCCGTGGACAGGTCCCAGTTCGATCGATAGCGGTCGGTGGAAATCGGGACGTCGTCGGTATGCCCCGACACCGTCACCTTGCCGGCAACGCCCCTGAGCACCTCGGCGACCCGTTGCAGCGAAGGCTCGATCGCCGCCTTGAGACCGCTCTCCCCGGACGCGAAGGTGGACTCGCTGGGAAACCGCAGCACCACCCCGCGGTCGGTTTCCTCCAGGCTGACCCGCCCATCGGACAATTCGTCGAGCAGCCGCATCCGAAGCGCCTCGACGGTGCGCTGCCTCAAGCCCTCCCAGGCCGCCAGTTCGGCCATTTTCTCCAGCTCCGCATCGTCGAACGCCGGCTGCCGCGCAGCCGGCGGCCGGATGTCGATGACGTCGCGGCGCTGCGGACGGGCCAACGGTAGTCCCTGGGCATCGCTGAAGGTGGCGCGCAGGTTTTCGGCGGTGCTTTCGAACCTTTGGGGGTCGAACTCGGCGAAGGTCAGCAGCAGGACGAACAACGCGAACAGCAGCGACATCAGGTCGGCGAAGGTCCACATCCAGCGCGGCGCGGCGCGCCGTTTCTGCTCGACGACGGTCTGCGGTTCGGGCCCCGTGAGCATCATGACGACCTACCTCCGGGCCGACTTGAGCTTGCCGTCGGTGTACGACCTGGGCGCCCCGATGCGGCGCTGCTTCTCGGGCAGGAAGGTTTCCAGGATCTCCATCATCTCGGTCGGATTGGTGCGCGCGTGAATCTGAAACACGCACTCGACGATCAGCGAGCGGAGGTCGCGCTCGTAGCGGCTCTTGGCCTCCAGCTTGTCGGCGATCGGCAGCGCCACCAGGTTGGCCAGCAGCACCCCGTAAAGGGTGGTCAGCAAGGCGACCGCCATCGCCGGGCCGATCTTGGTCGGGTCGTCCATGGTGGCCAGCATCTGGACCAGGCCGACCAGGGTCCCGAACATGCCGAACGCCGGCGCCGCCTCGCCGACCGACATGAACACCCGGCTGCTGGTCTCGTTGTCGGCGATCGACCGCGCCATGTCGCGGGTCATCATCTTGCGGATGTACTCCAGCTCGCGGCCGTCGGCGACCATCTGGACGCCTTTCTTGAAGAACGGGTTGGTGATCTTGTTCCGCTCGACGGTATGCAGGCCGCCGGCGCGCGCCATCTTGGCCAGGCGCACCGCCTCGTCGATGTGGCGGCGCGGATCCTCCTTTTCGTTGGTGAAGGCCGCCTTGACCCCGAGCGGCAGGGCGACGAACACCCCGTGCAACGGAAACTTGACCAGGGTCGCGGCCAGCGTGCCGCCGAACACGATCAACAGGCCCTGGAGATTGAAAAAAATCCGGAAATCGGAGCCCGACAGGATCGCGAGGGCGACCACGGCAATGCCGACCAGCATCCCCGCCATGGTTGCGATATCGATCTTCACCGCGCGCTCCCTCCGCCTGATGGTGCCATTATGGCGCAATCGACACGTCGCGCAACGGTCACGTCGCGGCACCGGCGTTTTACGTCAATGCCTTGCCGGCGGCGACGGCTTGCGCCCGACCGCCAAAGCCGGGATAGTGGACACCGTCGCATCGATCACCACGGGGCGCCGCGATGACGGACACTCTGGCCGTCCTTGAATATTATGCCGGGACGATCGCGCGGTACGCCGCCGCCGCCGAACCGGCGATACGCCTTCTGGGGCCGCCGCTGGGCGCCCTCCTGGCGCATCAGGTCGGGTTCTGGCTCGCGGCGCGGCTGGCCCGGCGGACCGACAGCGATCTCGACGAGTCCGTGGTGCGCGGCCTGCGCAATCCGACCCGCATCCTGCTGGTGCTGGTCGCCGTCCTGTGGTCGGCGCCGACCCTCGACCTCGGCCCCGAGGCGGCGACCGCGCTGCGCCGCGCCCTGGCGGTCGGCATCACGGTCACCATCGGCTGGCTGTCGGTCAACGCCACCACCCTGGCGCAGGACTGGATCATCCGCCGCTTCCGGATCGACGTGCCGGACAACCGCCTGGCCCGCCGGGTCCATACCCAGGTCCGCCTGATGCGCCGCGTCGCGGTGACGGTGATCGTGATCATCGTGCTGTGCCTGGTCCTGATGGCCTTCGAGTCGGTGCGCCAGATCGGCATCAGCCTGTTCGCCTCGGCCGGCGTCGCCGGCCTGGCCGTCGGCATGGCGGCCCGGCCGGCCCTGGCCAACCTGATCGCCGGGATCCAGATCGCCGCCACCGGCCCGATCAACCTGGAGGACGTGGTCATCGTCGAGGGCGAATGGGGCTGGATCGAGGAGATCACGGCGACCTACGTGGTGGTGCGCATCTGGGACCAGCGCCGCCTCGTCGTGCCGCTCAGCTATTTCCTGGAGCATCCGTTCCAGAACTGGACCCGCAAGACCTCGGAGATCCTCGGCACCGTGACCCTCTACGCCGACTACACCCTGCCGGTCGAGCCGGTCCGCCGCAGGCTGTCGGAGATCGTGCGCGAGACCGACCTGTGGGACGGCCGGGTGTGCAATCTCCAAGTCGTCGGCACCGGCGAGCGGACCATGGAGCTGCGCGCCCTGATCAGCGCCGCCGGATCGGGCCGCGCCTGGGACCTGCGCTGTCTGGTCCGCGAGAAGCTGATCGCCTTCCTGCAGGCGCAGTACCCGCAGTGTCTGCCGCGCCTGCGCGCCGAGTGGGACGACGCGCGGCCAATCGGGAAGCCGGTTCCGGGACCGCCGGCCGGCGCCGCTCCGGACGCGTCCTGAGCCCCCGGCGAATCCCCCCCCCGCGTGCCGCGCGACGAGGGGTTCAGGCCGGTGACGCCTTGGTGTACAGTCGAAAGACGCTGTTTCGCGGCAGTGACTTGCCACGTTGGATCACCCCCGACGACGAGGGCCCGACCGCTGACCGAAACGTCAAGTTCCAATGAATTCCTGCGGCGCCTCAACGCGCTGCTGGTTCGCTACCGCAACACCGCGGAGGGGCGGCTGTACCAGCTTGACCTTTCGTCGTTGCGGGACGCGCTGGGCGACCGCTGGTCCAAGCTTGCCGAACGGGTGGACACGGCGGCCGAGAGCACCCTGCGCCTGCGGCTCGGCGCCGGCGACGTCTACTATCGCCAGGACGACATCCGGTTTCTCGTCGCGGTGACCGACCGCGAGCGCGCCCGCGCCAAGCTGAAGCTTGCCCTGATCGCCCTGGAGATCGGACAGCGCATGCTGGGGTCGTCCTGGCAGGCCCACCAGGTGCGCGTCAACCAGGTCGACCTCGACGAGAAAGGCAACTTTCGGCTCACCGAGAGCAACCTGGAGGACTCGGTCGAGCGAGTCAGCGACCGCGACCTGGCCGAGATCGCGGCCCGCCACCAGCGGCGGCTGCGGGGCCTGGACGACGCCGACGACGGGGACGGCAACGATTTCTCGCAGCTTCACTACTTCTTCCGGCCGATGTGGCGGGTCAAGCGCCGGGTCATCACCACCTATCTCTGCCTGCCCGCCCTGACCACCGCCCATTCGAGCTTCCTGTCCGGCTACACGGTGCTCGCCAAACCCAGCGACCCGGTGCAGATCGCCGAATTGGACCTGTTCACCCTGAACCGCCTGGAGGAGGAGTTCAAAAGCCTCGAAGGTCACGGCTCGGCGCCCCTGCTGGCCATGTCGGTGCACTTCGAGACCCTGGTCAAGGTGGCGAGCCGCCTGCGATTCACCAAGGCCTGCCAGGCGATTCCGGAGCCCCACCGGCGACGCCTGGTGTTCGAGCTGGTCGGCCTGCCAGACGGCGTGCCGGGCGGTTTGCTGGGCGAGATGGCGCAGGCGCTGCGGCCGCTGTGCCGGGCCGTGCTGGCCCGCATGCCCCGCCACGGGATCCACTTTCAGGGATTCCGCATGGCCGGCGTCGACGGGGCCGGCATCGACCTGGGCGTCGGCGGGGTGCGCGAGGAGAACGCCATACGCGATTTCGACCGCTTCGTCGAGGCGGCAAACACCCAGCGCCTGATGACCTACGCGCACGGCATCCCGTCCCTCAGCCTGACCACGGCGGCGGTCTGCGCAGGATTCGATTTCGTCGACGGCTACGCCATCGCCAGCACCGCCGACGCGGCGCGCGACATCGAGTATTTCGACATCCGGGCGCCGTACGAACTGAAGTTCGGCCGGGCCGGCGCCGCAAGATAACGCCGGGTCCGGCCCCGTGGCCCCGATGCCCGCCCGTGCGTTCGGTCCGCGCGGCGCGACGTCAGACGGCCCGCGCCGGATGCCCCGGCGGCGCCGCCGGGGCGGGCCGACAGGCGCGCACGAACAGGTCGACCGCCGCCTCGGCGCGGGCGCGGACCTCCCGGCGATACTCCTCCAGGGAGTCCCCGACGAGGGTGTGGTTGAACAAAGTGAACGCACACTGTCCCTGGAGCATCGACAGAAGCAGATCGGCGGCCCGCCACGGATCGTCCACGTCCAGCAGGCCGCCGCAGGTCGCCTCCTCGAGGAAATCGGCCAGGTGACGCCGCGTCCGCGACGGCCCCTCGGCCAGGAACTCATGGACGATCGGCACCATCTCGTCGGTTTCCGACATCAGCAGGTGATAGAACCGGATCGCGTCCGGCTGGACGATCCGCTCGGCATAGGCGCGTGAGAAGTCCCGCAGCGCCGCCACGGGATTCTCCCGGCCGTGCAAGGTCACCTGAAGCTGATCGACCACGGTTCGAACGCGCGCCCGCACCGCCTCGGCGAGCAGCCCATCCTTGTCGCCGAACGCCCCGTAAAGGGTGGCCTTGGAGCCGCCGGACCGGGCCAGGATGTCGCCCAGCGTGACCCCGGTGACGCCTTTTTCCAGGATCACCTCGACCGCCGCGTTCAACATCGCCTGGCGCCGCGCCGCGCCGCGCGTGGTTATTCGTCGTCCCATCTCCTGCATGCGAATCCCGTCCTTGTCGTCCCGTCCTCTTGAGCGGCCGGTTGTCCGGCTTGACGTTTTCTGTTGCATCAAGCGTAAACCATGTGTACCGTACAGTACAGTACATTTCGTGAGGTGATTCCGTGCACAGTCGTCGTATCCGCCGCATGGCCGCCGCCCTGGCGGCTTCGTTGTGTTTGCTCGCCCTGCCCGCGGTGGCCCAACAAGGTGGCCGGCCGCCGCAGCCGGTGACCGTGATGACCATTCATTCCGGGCCGGTGGCCCTGACCGACGTCCTGCCGGGACGCGCGGTGGCCTTCCGGAAGGCCGAGGTGCGTCCGCAGGTCGACGGGCTGATCCAGCACCGCCTGTTCGACGAAGGAGCGCGGGTCGAGGCCGGCCAGCAACTCTATCAGATCGATCCGGAAACCTACCGGGCGACCCTGAACGAGGCCCGCGCCGACGTGGCCAAGGCGAAGGCCACCTATGCGCTGAACCTGAAGAAGCTGCGGCGCTACGAATCGCTGCTTCAGACCCAGGCGGCCAGCCAGCAGGCCTATGACGACGCCAAGGCGGCGGCGGACGAGGCGCGCGCCGCCGTCGCCGCCGCCCAGGCGCGGGTGGAAACCGCCGCCATCGACCTGGAGCGGACCACCCTCACGGCGCCGATCTCCGGCGTCATCGGCCGTTCGGACGTCACCGAGGGGGCCCTGGTGACCGCCAACCAAGGCACGCCGCTGGCCACCATCACCGTCCTCGACCCGATTCACGTGGATTTGACGCAATCGAGCACCCGGCTCCTGAACATGCGCCACAAGATCGCCACCGGAACGGTCGAGGCGACCGCCGACGCGCCGGTGACCCTTCTCCTGAACGCCAGGGGCGATCGCTACGCGCACCCCGGCACCCTTCAGTTCACCGAGGTTCTGGTCGATTCCAGCACCAGTTCGGTCACCCTGCGGGCGGTGTTCCCCAACCCCGACCAGGTGCTGCTGCCGGGCATGTTCGTGCGCGCCGAGGTCAGCCAGGGCCGGATCGCCGACGGAGTCCTGATCCCCCAGAAGGCGGTGCAGCGGACGCCCAACGGCAGCCCCTTCGTCTGGATCGCCGACGAGGCCGACGCCGTGGCGCGGCGCAGCGTCGTGATCGAGCGCGCGGTCGACGACGACTGGCTGGTCACCGGCGGCGTCGTGGACGGCGACCGGGTGGTGCTCGAAGGTTTCCAGAAGATTGCCCAGGGGGCCAAGGTGGTGCCGCAGCCGGTCGATCAGGCGCCGGACTCCGCCGCGCCGGCCGCCGCCCCGCAGAACTAGGAACGCGCCATGGCCAGGTTCTTCATCGATCGCCCGGTGTTCGCCTGGGTGATCGCCCTCGTCATCATGCTGGCCGGCGGCCTGTCGGTCCTGCAACTGCCGATCGAGCAGTACCCGGCGATCGCGCCGCCGTCGGTGCAGATCACCGCGACCTACCCCGGGGCCTCGGCACGGACGGTCGAGAACGCGGTGACCCAGGTCATCGAGCAGCAGATGACCGGCATCGACCATCTGCGCTACATCGCGTCGACCTCCAGCGGCAACGGCGACGCCGACATCACCCTGACCTTCGAGCCCGAGGCGGACCCCGACATCGCCCAGGTCCAGGTCCAGAACAAGCTGCAACTGGCGACCCCGAGCCTGCCCGAGGAGGTGCAGCGCCAGGGCATCTCGGTGGCCAAGGCCAACAGCAGCTACCTGATGGTCGTCGGCTTCATCTCGGCCGACGGCAGCATGACCCGGTCCGAGCTCTCCGATTACCTGGCGTCCAACGTCAGCGAACCGCTGAGCCGGGTGACCGGGGTCGGCGGCGTGAGCCTGTTCGGGGCCAGGCACGCGATGCGCATCTGGCTCGATCCGGACAAGCTGCTGAGCTACGGCCTCACCACCAGCGAGGTGCTGAGCGCGGTGCGCGCCCAGAACTCGGAAATCTCGGCCGGCGAGAT
>JANQGL010000433.1 GCA_028277325.1 Magnetospira sp. | reverse complement strand
CCGCCGCGCGATGTCCAGCTTCTCGGCCGGCGAGAAGGCGACCCCGGCCGACTGCTCGCCGTCGCGCAGGGTGGTGTCGTTGATGGTCGGACGCAACGTCCCGGGCGCCATCGGCCGGTCTCCCTTCGACGGGGTCAGTGGGTGCCGCCGCAGGACGCGGCGGCGCCCGGCCCGCAGTGGCAGGACGGGGTGTTGGGATTGGCGAAGGTGAACCCGCTGCGGTCGTCCTCCTCCACGAAGTCGACCACCGTGCCGTCCAGCATCGGGGCGCTGAACGAATCGACGATCACCGTGACGGCCCCGCAGGCGACCAGGATGTCGTCCTCGGAGGCGGCTTCCTCCAGCAGCATGGCGTAGGACGGTCCGGAGCAGCCCATTCCGTTCACCCCGATGCGCAGCCCGCGGTAGTCCTTGGCCCCCACCGTCATGAACTTGGCGACGGCGGCCTGCGCGGACTCGGTCAATGTCAGCATCGGTGGTCTCCTTGTCGGTTGGTCCAAGCCTCAAGAAGCAAACTTTATGCCAATCTGGAAAGGGCGCTTGGACATATCGGGGGGCCCCTCCAATCATCGTCGGAACGGGGATTTTTCGAGGTGCCCTTGATATAAGGAAGAAATATTCGGATGTCCGGGTTGTCGCGAACCCGACAAGACCGGACATGGTCGCGTTCGCGACGCGGCGGCGGATAATCGACCATGTTCGCCCTCGTCCGGAGGACGCGCGAAGGCGACTCGCTTGACCGACCGTTTCAAGTCCAATAGCGTGCGGCCGGTTAGGCTATATCGTTTTTGTTTAGTTCTTTTGTGGAAATGATGTGCGGCAATCGACAGGGTTTGCGCCTCGGGGCCGGAATATGCGTCCTGGCCGGCGTATTGTGGCTTGTTCCCGGCGTGGCGCGCGGCGCGCCGATGCTGACCGAGCGGGAAGAGGCCTACCTGCTGTCCCACGGGCCGATCCGCATGTGTGTCGATCCCGATTGGATGCCGTTCGAGAAAATCGACGCCGACGGCCGCCACGTGGGCATGGTCGCCGACTACATGGACCTGGTTCGACAACGCCTGGAATGGCCGATCGTTCTCGTGCCCACCGGCTCGTGGACGGAAACCCTCAACTTTGCCGGGAACGGCACCTGCGACATCGTGTCCGCGCTCAACAAGACGGACGAACGGAGTCGCTATCTCACGTTCACCCGAAGCTATCTCTCGGCGCCGAACGTGGTGATCACCCGGCGTGACGCGCCGCCGATCGAAGACCTGCGCGGACTCGACGGCCGCCCGCTTGGCGTGACCCACAACTACGCGACCGCCAAGCGGTTGCGCGACGCGTATCCGGACCTGGAAATGGTCGAGTTCGAGACGATGGGGAAAGGCCTCGAAAGCGTGGCGCGCGGCGACACCTTCGCCTTTTTCGGGTCGCTGTTCCTGATCGTCGACGCCATGCAGAGCGCGCAACTGAGCAACCTCAAGGTCGCCCTCAACACCGATTTCGTGACCTCCCTGCGGATCGGCGTGCGCAAGGACCGGCCGCCGCTGCGCGAGCTCCTCGACCGCATCCTGGCCGGTGTGCGAACCGACGAACACATCGCCATCCAGCGTGCATGGCTGGTCACCCGATTCGAGACCCCGGCCGACCGCGACCGGATGCTTCGGGTCGCCGTGGTGGCCCTCCTGGTCGTTGGCGGGGTGGTCCTGTGGAACCGCAGACTGGCCGGTCTCAACACCCGGCTGAAACGCGAGGTGGTGTTGCGCAACGAAACGGAACACCGCTTGCAGTCCGTGAACGCCGAACTCAACCGCTCCAACCAGGAACTCGAGCAGTTCGCCTACGCGGTGTCGCACGACCTTCAGGAGCCGCTGCGGATGGTCCTCGGCTACCTGGAACTGCTCGACCGGCGGGCCCGCGACTCCCTGAGCGGCGATGCGCGCGACTACCTCAACTTCGCGGTCGACGGCGGCCGGCGGGCCTCCGCGCTCATCCGGGGCCTGCTCGAGTATTCCCGCGCCGGGACGCGGGAGGCGGCGCTGGAGACGCTGCCGCTGTCGGGGCCGATCGGCGAGGCGCTGTCGAACCTGGCGATGGCGATCGACGAGCGGCGGGCGCGGATCGCCGTGCCCGAGGACCTGCCGTCGGTGATCGGCGATCGCAATCAGCTGGTTCGGGTGTTCCAGAACATCATCGGCAACGCCCTGCGCTACGCGCGGCCCGGGGTGCCGCCGGAAATCCGGATCGAGGCGGCGGTCGGGGACGGGTTGTGCACCTGTTCCGTCATCGACAACGGGCGCGGCATCGAGCCGCTCAACTTCGAGCGGATTTTCCAGATCTTCCAGCGTCTGGACGAGGAGTCCGAAGGCATCGGGATGGGCCTGGCGGTGGTCAAGCGGATCGTCGAGCGCTACGGTGGGCAGGTCTGGGTGGAGTCGGTGCCCGGCGAGGGCAGCGCGTTCCGGTTCACCCTGCCGTTGGCCGGCTAGGGCCTGTAGACAATCATGATGGGGCGGACGCTTTCGAACTTCGGAGTCGATGAGGACACGAGGTGCCCTTTAGTGTGGTTTTGGAGTCGAGGTTCGCCATGGAATCTGCCCCGAGCACTGCTGCGAACTTCGAATCCACCACACCAGCGCCGGCCGCGTTCCGATGAGCACGCCGCCGCCGCGAGGCCGAGGGCGAACCGGCCATCCGGGCCGGCATCGCGATCCACGTGGGCGAGGTGATCTACGGCAACGTGGGCGTGCCGTCGCGGCTCGAGTTCACCATCGTCGGGGCGGCGGCCAACGAGGCGGTGCGCCTGGAGAGCATGTGCAAGATCCTGGGCGCGCCGCTGATCGCCTCGCAGGGATTCGTCGACCTGATGGCCGCCGACTGGGTGCCGCTGGGCGCCCATCCGCTGCGCGGCATCGCGGCGCCGCAGAGCCTGTACACCCTGCCCCTGGACGGACCGTGACGCCGGCCGCGTGGCCGGCGGCGCGGTCTTCCCGGCGATGACGATTCCGGCCGTGCGTGCCCTGTCGTTCGTGCTGCTGCCGGCCCGGCTGGCCGCGCGCCGGAAGGACCGGTCCGCTTAATGCTTGGGCGAATCGATCTTTGTGGTTAGATTCTATGCAATTTCGTGTCGGCGGCGCCTGGGCCCGTCGGATGACCGTCCCGATCCCGGGTTCGCAAGGGAGTGGCGCAAACGATGGAGGACAGCGGCGGTCGGCCCGGGTCCGTGTTCGACGAGATGGTGATGCCCGACGGCAAGCCGCGCCCGGGCATGGAAAGCCTCGCCGAGTGGATGGTGACGGTGCCGCGCAACCTTCTGAAGGCGCGCCAGTCGGAGGCCGAGGCGCTGTTCCGGCGCATCGGCATCACCTTCGCGGTCTATGGCGAGGGCGGCGACCCGGAGCGCCTGATCCCGTTCGACGTCATCCCGCGCATCCTGTTGGCCGAGGAATGGGACGTCCTGGCGCGCGGCCTGGAACAGCGGGTCCGGGCCCTGAACATGTTCCTGCACGACGTCTACCACGACCGCGAGATCCTGGCCGCCGGCCGGGTTCCGGAACGCCTGGTCCTGCTGAACAGGGCCTACACCCCGGAGATGCACGGGGTCGACGTGGCGGGGGGGATCTACACCCACATCGCCGGCATCGACCTGGTGCGCACCGGTCCGGAGGACTTCTACGTCCTGGAGGACAACACGCGGACCCCGTCCGGGGTGTCCTACATGCTGCAGAACCGCGAGGTGATGATGCGGCTGTTCCCGGAACTGTTCAACGGCCAGAGCATCGCGCCGGTCGAACGCTACACCGACGACCTGCACGAAACCCTGCGCTCGGTCGCCCCGCCGGCCTGCGACGGCGAGCCCACGGTGGTGGTGCTGACCCCGGGCCTCTACAACTCGGCCTATTACGAACACAGCTTCCTGGCCGACAAGATGGGGGTCGAACTGGTCGAGGGGCAGGACCTGTTCGTGCGCGACAACCGGGTCTACATGCGGACCACCCATGGCCCGCAGCGGGTCGACGTGATCTACCGCCGGGTCGACGACGCCTTCCTCGATCCCCTGGCGTTCCGCCCGGACAGCGCGCTCGGGGTGCCGGGGCTGCTCAACGTGCACCGGGGCGGCGGAGTGACCATCGCCAACGCGGTCGGCGGCGGCATCGCCGACGACAAGGCGATCTACATGTACGTCCCCGAGATGATCGGTTTCTACCTGGGCGAAACGCCGATCCTGAAGAACGTGGAGACCTTCTGGTGCGCGCGCGACGACGACCGCGCCTACGTGCTCGACCACCTGGACGACCTGGTGGTCAAGGAGGTGGCGGGCTCCGGCGGCTACGGCATGCTGGTCGGACCCAAGGCGACGCCGGAGGAGCGGACCGCCTACGCCGAGCGGATCAAGGCCGATCCCGGCGAGTTCATCGCCCAGCCGACCCTCGCCCTGTCCACCTGCCCGACGTTCGTCGCCGACGGCTACGCGCCGCGCCACGTGGACTTCAGGCCCTATGTCCTGGTCGGGGCCGACAAGGTGCGGCTGGTGCCCGGCGGCCTGACGCGGGTCGCCCTGAAGGCCGGATCGCTGGTCGTCAATTCGTCGCAGGGCGGCGGCACCAAGGATACCTGGGTCCTCAGCCGGGACACCGTCGCCCCGGGCGGGGAGACCTCCGATGCTTAGCCGCACCGCCGCCAGCCTCTACTGGATGGGCCGCTACATGGAGCGGGCCGAGAACCTGGCCCGCTACCTGGAAGCCGGCTACCGGATCGGCCAGATGGCCGACTGGGCCGGCGGCGGCACCCGCAACGAATGGTCGTCGTTCGCCCTCGCGGCGGCCTGCGAGGAGGGACTGCTGACCAAGCACGGCGAGGCGACCCTGGACTCGGTGATCGCCTACGTGGGACTGGACGAAGACAATCCGTCGTCGATTCATGCCTGCCTGAAGGCGGCGCGCACCAACGGCCGCGCCGTGCGCACGGCGCTGACCGGCGAGATGTGGGAAAGCCTGAACGACACCTGGCTGGAATTCGACCGCCATTGGCATCCCTCCCTCAGGCAGGACAACCTGCTGAACTTCCTGGACTGGGTGCGGACCCGCTCGACCCTGTTCCGGGGCGCCATGCGCGGCACCATGCTGCGCGACGACGCGTTCTTTTTCGTCAACGTGGGCAGTTTCATCGAACGCGCCGACAGCACCGCGCGCATCCTCGACGTCAAGTACCACATCCTTCTGCCGCCCGGCGAAAGCCTCGGCGGCTCGATGGACTATTACCAGTGGTCGACGGTGCTCAGGACGGTGTCGGCGCTCGGCTCCTATCACTGGGTCTACCGGGAGTCCATCAAGCCCTGGCTGGTCGCCGAGCTGCTGATCCTGCGCGAGGAGATGCCGCGCTCGCTGCGCCACGCGATGTCGCAGGTCAAGCGCTACCTGGACGCCATCGCCGAGGGGCACGGCCAGCGCCACCCCTGCCAGCGGCGGGCCGGCCAGCTCTACGCGCAGCTCTGCTACGACCAGATCGAGGACGTGTTCCAGAACGGCCTGCACGAGTATCTGGGCAACTTCATCGCGCGCAACAACGCCCTGGGCCAGGAGATCGCGCGGGATTTCCATTTCTGAGCCGCCCGGGTCCGGCCACGCGGCCGCGGAGACCGCCATGCGACTGACCATCGACCACGAGACCACCTACCGCTACGACCGGCCGGTGCCCTATTCGATCCAGAGCCTGCGCCTGACCCCGCAGGCCTACGACGGGCAGCTGGTGCGGTCGTGGTCGGTCAAGGCGTCGACCGGCGGCCTGATGCACAGCTTCGTCGACAGCTTCGGCAACCTGACCCACACCCTGGTCGTCGACCGGCCGCACCACGAACTGACCATCCGGGTGCGCGGCAAGGTGGACACCCTGGACACCGGAGGGCTGGTCGCCGGGACGTCGGAGCCGTTCCCGCCGCTGTTCTATCTGCGCGAGACCGAGCTGACGCGGTCCGACGGCGCCATCCGGGCCCTGGCCGGGGTCGCCCGATCGGACGCCGAGGATGACGTGACCTGCCTGCACCGGATGATGAACGCGGTGCGCGACGCCATCGCGTACAAGACCGGCGAGACGGACTCGACGACCACCGCCATCCAGGCGCTGGGCAACGGGGCCGGGGTGTGCCAGGACCACGCCCATGTGTTCATCGCCGCCGCCCGGTCGATCGGCATCGCGGCCCGCTACGTGTCCGGCTATCTCCTGCACAGCGACAGCGGCGAGGAAAGCGAGGCGTCGCATGCCTGGGCCGAGGCCCTGGTCCCGGGCTTGGGCTGGGTCGGGTTCGACGTCTCCAACCGCGTCTGTCCGACCGACATGTACGTGCGGGTCGGGGTGGGCCTCGACTATCGCGAGGCGGCACCGGTGCGCGGCGTGCGGCGCGGCGGCGGCGAGGAGACGCTGTCGGTGTCGGTTCGGGTTGCCGAGGGCGCGCGAGCCGGGCAATGATGGCCCTGGCGCGGCGACTCGGCGCCGGCGCGGGACACGGCACGGAACGCGGACATGACCTATTGCGTCGGACTGTTCCTGAGCGAGGGCCTGGTGTTGCTGGCCGACACCCGGACCAACGCCGGGGTCGACAACGTCTCCACCTATTCCAAGACCTTCGTCTGGGAACGCCCGGGGAACCGGGTGATCGTCCTGATGACGGCCGGCAACCTGGCGGTGACCCAGGCGGCGGTCAATCTCATCGACGAGGGCCTGGCGCCGGAGGACGATCCGGACGCCGAGCCGGACACCATGTTCTCGGTGCCGACCATGTTCGAGGCGGCGCGCCTGGTCGGGCGCGCGGTGCGCCGCGTCCATGCCTACGACGCCAAGGCGATGAAGGCCCAGGACGCCCCGTTCGCCGCCTCGTTCCTGCTCGGCGGGCAACTGCGCGATCGCACCTTGCGGTTGTTCGAGATCTACGCGGCCGGCAACTTCATCGCGGCGACGCCGGACACCCCGTTCCTGCAGATCGGCGAGCACAAGTACGGCAAGCCGATCCTCGACCGCGCCCTGTCCTATTCGGCGACCCGGCTGATCGACGGGATGAAGCTGGCCCTGCTGTCGATGGATTCGACGGTGCGCTCCAACCTGTCGGTGGGGTTCCCGCTCGACCTGGTGACCTATCGCCGCGACACCCTGAAGATCGAGCGGCAGGTGCGGATCGAGGAAAGCGATCCCTACGTGACGCTGCTGTCGCGCCACTGGTCCGACGCCCTGCGCACCGCCTATCACGACCTGCCGGCGCCGGAGTGGCCGACCGGTCACGTCCACGCCAGTTGACCGCGGCCGAGAATTCACTTGCGTTCGGCCGCCCGGCCCTCTAATCCTGAACCGTGAAAATGGCGCCGGTTGGCGGATTTCAGGCGAACGCGCGGCGTTCCGAAGCTGACTTTCCTCTTTCGAACCTGCCCGCATCACGTTCCCGGGACATCCTGCCCCGGGAGGTTCAACATATCATGGGACGACCAAGACTATGACCAGTGGCACCGTGAAGTTCTTCAATCAGACCAAGGGCTTCGGATTCATTACCCCGGACGACGGATCGAAGGACGTTTTCGTGCACATTTCCGCCGTCGAGCGCTCCGGGATGGGTCACCTGACCGAGGGCCAGAAGGTGGCTTTCGACGTGCAGCCGGAGGCGCGCGGCCCCAAGGCCGTCAACCTGCGCGAGGCATAGTGTCCGGAATCCGAAGTTCGCATCATCGTGGAGCGGGCTCCTTCGACCTTCGGATTCGATGAGGACACCGGGTAACCTTTTGAGTCTGCAGCCTCGCGCGCTTGCCGACCGGCATCCTTGCCGGTGTGCCAGCGGTCGGCCCGCGGCGGCACGGCGCGACGCAAAAGACGCAAAAAGAAGGGACGGCGCCATCGGGGCACCGTCCCTTTCGTCGGTTCGGACCCGCCGCCGGCGGACTCGGGGTCCGATCGCGCCGGGTGCCGGTTACTGCGCCGGGGCCGAGGCCGGGGCGGCCGGCGGCGCGTAGCCGTACGGGGCGCCGTAGCCGTAAGGGGCGCCGTAGCCGTAAGGAGCGCCGTAGCCGTAAGGAGCGCCATAGCCGTAGCCATAGGGGGCGCCATAGCCGTAGGGGCCGTAGCCATAGCCGTAGGGGTGGCCGTAGCCATAGCCGTTGCCGGCGCCGCGGCCGCTGAAGCTCATGTTGAAATCGCCCGAACCGTCGCCGAGCCCGTTCCACGGACCGCCGCCCCACGGGCCCCAACCCCAGGCGCCAGCAGTGGACGCCATGCCGGCAACCGACGCGGCGACCACGGAAAGCATCAGAAACTTTTTCATTTGATGGTCCTCATCCTGTCAAATCCCTCGAATTTCTTTATTGAGAGAGACTGGGACGAGGGAAAATGCCCGGAATCTCCCGTTCAACCTCGGGGGAGCCGCCACAGCGACCGGAAGGCCACGCTTCCTGGGAAAACCCGTCTCCAACCGGGCTGATCTCGGATTGCCAGACCGAGGGTGTCTCGGCGCGGCCATTCTAAACAGATCGGGTTCGGTCGGTCTACGATATGTTTGAGTCGGAGGCATATACTCGTGCGCGCGCCGATGCGGCGACGGTTGACACCCCCGTGTCGCATGGGCGAAGCATAGACAGGCCTCATGCCGACGAGACGACTCGATCCACGGAGTTTCATGAATGAGCACTGACTTGCGCGTAGGTGTCGCCGGCCTGGGAACGGTCGGAGGCGGCACGGTTCGCCTGTTGCTGGAAAACGCCGGCCTCCTGTCCGCCCGATG